>JANOWZ010000247.1:0-11433 GCA_031418155.1 Deinococcales bacterium | reverse complement strand
AGTGGTGCAGCAATCAGCACGCCAATCACAGCACCCAGACCTGCCAGAACAAACGCGCTCGCCAAACTCTCGAGCACGATGACGCTGCGGGTCGCTCCGAGCGCTCGCCGCATCCCGATTTCCTTCGTGCGTTCGGTGATGTCCACCAGTTGAATCGAGAAGATTCCGATTGAACAGGTGATCAACATGATGATGGCAAACGCAGAAAACAACAACGCTTGCGGGTCAAGCCCTGGAGCATCCTGACCAATGTTGCTGCTGGTCGTGGTGTACAGCGCCTTCTTAAACTGTTTGAACAAACTGTCGTCCTTGTATACTTTACGGATCGCCTCGAGTGTTTGTGCCTGTGCAGATTTGCTTTGACCGGGTATTGCCTTGACATTCAAGGTCACAAAACCAGCGAATGCAGCACTTTCCTTGAACGGGAAGTAAGCGTAATCAATATAAGACTGCGTATCGGTCGCATCACGAAAGACACCTGTCACGCGGTATGTTTCAAACGACGGGCTTGAGCCTGGATCTGTGAAGCCCAACGAAAACTGCAAACGTTTCCCCAACGGGTTTTCGTCGTTGAACAATTGCTTGGCAATGCCCTGTGAAATCACCACCGGATTCGTGCCCAACTGAATGTCCTTGCCGGTGAAGAATGCACCTTGCAGCATCTCGAGCGGTTTGATCTTGACATGACTTGGATTGACTTGGGCACTGCTGATCAGTTTGTAACGTTCGCCTTTGTACTCGAGGATGGCATTCCAATTCATACCGTACATCTCGACGGCTTCAGCATCTGGGATGAGTTTACGCAACTCGGGCAGATCACCGATTTTGAACAGGTTGTAGCTCGAGATGTTGCTGTCGCTGCGGTCCCTGGAAATCACGCGAAACACATCGGGTGGCAAGGCGGCAATTTGCCTACCCTGCACCAAATTGAGTGCCACCGTCACCGCAAGCGCTCCGAGCGCAATCTCGAGTACGGTCAGGATCGAGCGCAATGGTCGTCGGGTCATGCGCCGAAAAGCTGCTGCAAATGCCGCCAACACGTTATCCACGCTACACCCTCCATGCGTTAACCACGCAATGCTTCCGATGGACGAATTCTCGAGGCCATCCATGCCGGGTACGCACCGAACAACAGGCTCACGCCGAAGGCCACCAGTAAACCCAAGCCAAAATGCAATGGCTGCAAAGTCAAATCAAGTCCACTGATACCGAACGAATTCGCACCTTTCAAGGCGTACTCGAGTCCCGCCGTGATGCCACGCGCCAAGGCCAGCCCAAGCAGACCGCCGATCAAACCGAGCACCAGTGATTCGGTCAGAAAAATCACAAAGATCAACCGTGAACTCGCACCCAAGGCGCTCGAGATGCCGATGCTGCGGGTGCGTCCCAACACTCGAGCCAGCATCAAATTCGTGATGTTCAAGGCGGCAATGACCATTCCTCCTGAGGCGAACAAAATCGTCACCAACGCGGCATTCCTCGAGACGTTCAAGTTGGCTGTGATTCGGTCTATGGCGGCTCTGCTGATGATCGCCGGACCGAAACGCTTGTCTGCGTAAGCGCGAAGCTGCTCACGGGCCGCATCGAATTGATCCTCTCGCGCCAAGAATTTGAGTTCAAATACTTCACGCCGTCCAAAACTTGTGCTGCCCCACGGCACGATGCCCTGAGCGCCCGTTTTGTTCTGATCGTTGGCAAACACAGAATTCCGTTTCGGTGGTGCGAACACACCAACCACCCTGAAATCACTGGTGTCTCGAGAAGTGATGACCTGATTGACCGCATCACGAACATCGAACGGTTTTGCTTCAACCTTCTCCTCAGGTTTGCTCGAGCCTGAATTGCCGGTCGTATCAACTATTTTTGGTTGCCCAAAACGTTCACGCGCAAACCGTTCGGTGATGGCCACCAACGTAATGTTGCCCGCGAATTCCTGCGAGGTCGGCCATGTGCCTGCCAATAACGTTAACTTGCCCGCCTCGATGTACGATTGCGTCACCGCCTGCACCCGAACCTCATTGACCCGAGCCGAACCTCCATCCTTTTTTGCTTCCGGGATAGCATCCCAATCGTTCAAGTAAGCGTATTGCAGCGACGGGCAAGCCCGCAGCACCATCTGAAGATCAGCACGCTCGAGCTTGGCGGGCTTGTCACTCGTCTTGCCGAGTTTGAGCAGTGGGTTCACGCCCAATGGCGAGAAATACGACTGGTAATCGTTCTCGCGGGCGACCAACGAAAACTCTCGAGCCTCAATGCTTTCCGTGATCGACTTTTCCTGCTCGGCTCCATTCAAGATCAACGCCAGCATCGCCGTGACCACCCCGACACCGAGCGCGACCGCCACGACGATCAGTGCAGACTCGAGGCTGCGTGTACGGATCGGTCGGGTCGCCGTGCGGATCACCTCGCCGAGGGTCAAGTGGGCCTCCGTGGCTGCCTGTAGGCTACATCATCACGGGTGGTACGGATATCCTGTGAGCGACACCACTTTTGTGCCTGCTCGAGATTTATGGCTCGAGATTTATGGCTCGAGATTCAGCACTTGAGCTTGATGATTTCAATGATGCAACGCAAGACTCAAATGATTTCGTCGGCGACGGGTGTGCGCCGTCCGATCAGGGCTCGACGGTTCTCTTTTTCTTCGTAGAGTTTCTCGTCGGCTTCGTCTTTGGCGGCATCGAGCGAATCGTTGTTGGCTTTGATCCATCCGGCGCTGACGTGCGTGAAGCGTTTGTGGACGCGGCGGTAAATCACTTCGGCATCTTCGGGTGTCAGGCCCGGATGGAGCGTGATGAATTCGTCGCCGCCAATGCGATACAGGCCGTCGCCTTGGCGCACGGCGGAGCGCAATGCTTGCACGAATGCGAGCAGGTGCATGTCTCCGGCGGCGTGACCCTTCAAATCGTTGATGCGTTTGAGACCGTCCACGTCCCAGGCCATCAGCAGCAAGGGCACGCCCCAACGTTTGGCGTTGGCGCGGTAACGGCGGTAATCCTCGTCCAAGGCGCTGCGGTTGCCGAGTCGGGTCATGCTGTCGCTGTTGGCACGCTTCTCGAGGTCGCGTTGCATGGTGGTCACGGTCTCGAGGTGACGGTGAAAAAGCGTGCCGGTCATGGCGAAGATCAGGTCGGTGCAGGCGATGGCGAGTTGTTTCGGGAAATCGGTTTGCATGACCAGCGGCCATCCGGCCAGGATCACGCCGCCGATCAGTCCGCGCCAGCCGTAGAGCACGCTGAGGTTGAAGATGGTGATGCCACCGATGACGCTCCAGATCAACGCCTCGAGCCCGGTGTTTTGCCAGGTGTTTGGGTTGGTGATGGTCAGGGCGCTCAGGCAGATGCTGATGCTGCTTAAGAAGGCGATGCTTGCGCCTTCCAGATCGCTGCGGCTCCAGCGGTGACAGATCACGGCGAGGCTGACGATCACCAGGATTCGCATGACGATCAGGGATTCGCTTAAGGGGCGCTCGAGTGCCAGGGTCAAGATCAACTCGAACACGGCGATGGCGGCGGTCAGGCCCCAGGCGGTTCGGATCAGGTTGAGTCTTGATGTCTGCATATCAATCTCATTCTAGTCGCGGTTCTGAAATTCACCACTTGTATTGTCACAGACGCATTTTTGTCATGTTTTGTCGCATGTTGCTTCTGCGAGTGAAAGTTTTGGCTGTTTGCCTATCGGGAATGAATTGGTGTGATTTGAGCGGTTGGTCCAGAATGCTGAACTTGAGTGTAAACACGGGCGCTCGAGCCTGTCTTTGAACCCGTGATCGAAATTATTGTGCGTTTAATTCACGCACGGGCCTAAAGATCAACCGGTCTCTCACGGGCCTCGAGATCAACCGATCTTGAACCGGTCTCGAGATCAACCTGTTTGCGCCTCACTTCAACTTGCGATAGGCGCTGTAAGCCTGGACCGCCAAACCGCCGTAACTCGAGTTCGTGATGTACGCCTGTTGTACGATGGCGAGCGCATTGTCTAGGCCTGAGCGCGAACAGTAATTCTCGAGCACGGACAATTCGCACTCGCAGGCGAGCCCGACCCGTAACTTTTTTCCCAACCCTTGCGATTGCGCGAACTCATCTTCAATGAACCTGGCGGCGGTGTTCGGATTGCTGTTGTACGCCATCAGGACCGCGCCATCGACCCGTTCGAGCACCCAACGCAGCAGGGATTTTTGCGTTCCGGACCTCGAGACGTTCACGCCAGCATAAAAGTGACCGATATCGACATGCAACGGTGATTTACCGACCGCTACGCGCAGGCGGTCGAGCAAATCCAAGTACAGGCTCGAGAAGTATTGTTTGTCATTGTCCCATCCTGGCAGCGCGTGCGGTTCGACATCGAAATGAATCGCGGTCGCTTTGGGTTCGCTCATCGTGGCGATGAAACCCGAGGCTTGTTTGGCGAGGGTCACGGCTCGGTCTGGGCTTTCGATCCATTCGTTGCCGCCGAACAGCAATTCGACCTGAATTTGTTGTTCTGCCGCTTGATGAATGAATTCCTCGAGCCGCGCCGGGTTATCGAACAAAACGGCCCCGGATTCGAGGAAAAACGTGTCGATTTTGTTTTTGCTGGCGAACTCGAGCAGCGCCTTTGCCTCCTCGGGTTTATCCACCCAGGAGTAATTCCAGACCCACATGGCGTGCGGGCCAGCTTCGGGCAGTGGTGTGGGTTCGGTGCAGGCATTCAAAGCGATTCCAATGAACAGCGCGAGGCAGGCGGTGAAGACTTGACGAAAACGCATCGCTCGAGCCTAGCGGGATCAGCATCTCAAAACCTTGACACTCAAGCCAAGTCTTCGAGTGTGAAGTTGGCATATCCTTCGCGCTCCAAGACTGGATCTGCACGCTCGAGCACAAACGTGCCTTCGACTTCGCGTTGCACCCGAATCAGGGTCAGACCGTGCAGGCGTTCGGACACGGCCCGCTCGAGGGATTCGGGCTCAAATGCGTCTTTGGATCGGCGAAACAGGTCCACGGCCGCTAGGTCCCGGCCATCTACAATGGCGATCAGGCCGTGATAGCGCAAGGTGTGGCCCAGGCTCGCGCCGTCGAAATTCACTGTCTGTCCATTGAGCAGGGTTCGCTCGAGACTCGAGAGGGCATCTTTGCTCTGGCGCATGGCGATGAGTCTAGCTCGCCGCAATGTATTCCTTTTCACCATGGTGAGATGAAGAAAAAAGGAGAACCATGGGTTTATCAGATATCGCTGTTGGCTCGAGCCCAAGCTGAATGAACCTGTTCATCGCGGATTGACTCGGTGGCTGCAAGCAGGTTTGGTAAAAGTATCCAAATTGTCAATTCCTTCATTCTTTACAAAGCTCATTTTGTTATCGTGTTCATCACGGTGATTTCTGCATCCACATACTGTTGGTTTTGCCGCCAGAACCCTGTGCTGAGAACGAGGAATGAAGCGGTGAGACGAAGCCAAGCAGAGACCTCAATTCGGACTCGAGGCCATGCCACACAAGCCCAATACATTTCCAATACGGCACGGGAATACCTTGAAGTCAAACAGGATTTAATAAATTGAACCTTGCAGTTTTGGGCAGGGTCTGAACAAGGTAAATCCAGTTGCAACGCACACACCAAGGCTTATCAGGAGGCCAGATGAATTCTTTGCTCCCCCGAACCCAGCATGGGCTCTTTGACCGATCCGCTGGCTTGGCCTTGCTGACCATCGTGATCTTGAGTGGCTGCGGCAGCACCACGCAGCCACTCGAGAACCCGTACCTGACCCAATCCCATCCCTGGGTCGATGAGGGGCCACGCTTGACGGCCACGCTGACCAGCGGCTCCCTGTCCGATCAGCAATGGGACAGCGCCACCAACGGTTGGGGACCGGTCGAACGTGACCGCAGCAACGCCGAGGCCGCATCCGGGGATGGCCGTGCCCTGACCATCAATGGGCAGACGTACACCAAGGGTTTGGGCACGCACGCCGTCAGTGAGATCACGTACTCGCTGGCCGGAAACTGCTCGAGTTTTAGTGCCACGGTCGGTGTCGACGACGAGGTGGACATTCAAAACCGTTGGGGCACGGTCAGCTTCGAGGTCTACGCTGACACGATCAAACTCTTTGATTCTGGAGTCATGTCCGGGACCAGTCCGGCACAGCCGATCAGCGTCAGCTTGACGGGTCGCCAAAGTTTGCGTTTGGTCGTGACCAACGGCGGCGATAACGCCTATTACGATCACGGCGATTGGGCTGAGGCTCGAGTGACCTGCGGTTCCGTCAATCCGGTCGCCTCGTTGGGCCGTTGGGATGCCCCAATCGCTTGGCCGGTCGTGGCCATCCATGCGTCCCTGCTGCCGAACGGCAAGATCATCACCTGGAACGCCGGTGAGCAACCCACGCAGGTCACGAAGGTGGACCTGTTCGATCCGGCCAGCGGTTCGCACGCGCCGGTGGCGCTGAACACCGCCAACATCTTTTGTGCCGGTCATACGCTTTTGCCGGACGGTCGCCTGTTGGTTGCCGGTGGACATCTGGTCAACAACGGCGAGGGCATTGCGCAGACGAACCTGTTCGATTATCGCAACAACACCTGGACTCGAGTCCAAGACATGAACGCCGCACGCTGGTATCCGAGCGTGATCACCCTCGGTACGGGCGAGGCGTTGGTCGCCTCGGGCACGATCACCCCAGACACGTTTAATGAAATCCCACAGGTTTGGGGCTCTCAAAGCAGCGGTTGGCGCAATTTGACGGGGGCGCAGGCCAAACTCTCGTACTACCCGTGGATCTTCCAAGCGCCCGATGGTCGCGTTTTCAATTCCGGTCCGAGCACTGCGATGGGCTGGATGACCACCACCGGCACCGGAACCGAAACGTATGCCGGGAACCGCGATGCGGTCAATTTCCGCGAGTACGGCTCGAGCGTGATGTACCAACCGGGGAAGCTTCTGGTGATTGGCGGCAGCGATCCGCCGGTCGCCTCGACCACCAAAATTGATTTGAATCAAAACGCCAAACTCGAGACTGGCCCGAACATGGCCTTTGCCCGCCGCCAATTGAACGCCACAATCCTGCCCGATGGAACCGTGCTGGTCACGGGCGGCACGGGCGGCCCCGGATTCAACAACGAGGCCAGCGCGGTGCTTTCGGCAGAACTCTGGAACCCGAACACGAATGTCTTCCGCACCCTTGCAAGCATGCAGGTCGCCCGGATTTACCACTCGACGGCGGTACTGATGCCGGACGGTCGGGTGCTCTCGATGGGTGGCGGTCAGGGCGGTGGCGGCATCAACCATTCCGATGCCGAGTACTTCAACCCGCCCTACCTGTTCAACACAGACGGAACCGCAGCCATCCGCCCCAACATCTCGAGCAGCCCAGCCAGCGTTGGCTACAACCAGGCGTTCACTGTGGACACAGCCAACGCCGCATCCATCTCGAGGGTCACGCTGCTGCGCCTGACGAGCGTCACGCATTCCTTCAATATGAACCAACGCTTCATGGACTTGTCCTTCTCCAAGGCCAGCAACGGCCTCTCCGTGACCTCGCCACTGAACGCCAACATCGCGCCCCCCGGTCATTACCTGCTGACGATCCTCAACGGCAATGGCGTACCCAGCGTTTCCAAGGTCGTGCAAATCCTGGCCGGAACCACGCCACCACCAACCACCGATTGCGCCCCACCCGCCGCGCCCAGCAACGTCATAGATCGTATGACCAGCCTGAACGCCACGCTCTGGTCGTACTCGGCCAATCAAAGTGTTGTCAGTCAATGCGGCACGAACGTGGTCAAAAACACTGGCAACGGCACAGATTTCGCCGCAACCTTCTTGCGCAAAGTCGCGCTGCCAGGAGGCTCGAGCGTCTCGATTCAATTCAAACTTGACAGCCTCGCCGGTGATGCGTACCTCAGTTTGGCCTCGAGCGGCGCGACCTACCAACGCTTTGGCCTGATCCGGTCTGGCGCTGCACTCTACGGGCAGGGGTATCTCGGCGATGGCAACTGGGCGGGAACGGCCCTGGCAGGCAACCTGAAAGTGGACACCTGGTACGAACTCAAATTCAACACCACCGGCCCGCTGTTCACACTCGAGGTCCGTGAACGCGGTCTGGGCACACCGATTGCCAGTTACTCGAAGGCGATGGGTTCGGGCCGCACCTGGTATTTCCAGCATTGGCTTAACCAGGGCGGCGCGTACTTCGCCAACTACGCTGAAGCCAGTTCCGGCACGGGTGGCAGCACGGGTGGCGCAGGCAGCCTGTACCGTGCGATTGACCTCAATGGCCCAAGTCTGAGTTTCGAGGGCAAAACCTTTGAAGCCTCCGCGCAGGCCGCCGACCTGGTGGCCGGACCGTACTCGTTCAGCGATGAAACGGTGGCACTGGTCCCCGCCGTGACCGACGCAAACAAAGCCAAAATGTTGCGCAGTTCAATCTTCGGGTACGGTACGGTCGGCGGGCAGGTCAAACTCAGCAACGTCCCGAGCGGCAATTACAACGTTTACCTGTACGTCTGGGAGGACAACATCAGCGAGACGTATGCACTCAAACTCAACGGCCAAACCGTTGAAAGCAGTTACCAGAGCGGCCCGCCCGGAACCTGGCGGAAACTCGGGCCGTACCCGGTCAATGTCACCGCCGGAAGCATCGAGATGAGTTCATCGGGCGGTGCGGCCAACTTCTCCGGGCTCGAGGTCTTCAGGCAGTAATTCTTTACCCATCTCGTGCTCATCAAATCCCTGGCTGGGCAGATCGCAAGCGAGGGCTTTTGCTGTGGTGCCCTAACCGTGTGATGTGCCTCATGACATGTGAGGCACGACATGGCTTAGAACTAACCTGAGACTTGAGTCCATGCAATCACACCCAAAGCAGCAAACCAACATGAGGACCACGCGAGCATGAACAGTCAAGGCTCGAGAGACAGGTGATCTCCATCTCACATTCAGATCATTTGGCAACAATGCTCATATGAGGCCATTTGCACATTTGCGGGCACACAGCCTGGTCCTGTTCGCAGCGGTGTTGCTGATCACCGGCTGCCAGGGGCCAACACCGATCTCGAAACTCGGCAGCGATCAGAGCATCAGCCTCAGCCCGAATCCAGCCTCCATTGATGTTGGCGGCAGCCTGCGTTTCTCCGCAATCGTGCGCGATAAAAACAACAACCCCCTCAATCCACAACCCGCGCTGCGCTGGTCCTCGAGTGATCCGGCACTGGCCAGCATTGACGCAACCAGCGGCATCGCCACAGGCGTTGCGGCTGGTCAATTGCAAATCAGTGTGCAAAGCCCAAGCGTCAACTCGAGTGTTGAACTGCGGGTGTGCGGCGATGGCTGCAAACCCAAGGTCAGTTCAATCAGCATCAGCCCCAATCCGGCCATGCTCAGCCTCGGTGGTCAGATTGCCCTGAGCGCCAACGCCAAAGACACCAATGGCGACCCACTCAACCCGCAACCAGGCTTTCAATGGTCCTCGAGCAACCCCACGGTCGTTGCCATCAGCAACGCAGGCATGGCGAGCGGTTTGAAGGTCGGGAGCGCCACCATCACCGCCAGCAGCGGCACGGTTCAGGGCAGCATCCGCATCAACATCAGCACCAACGCCACCTCAAAGGCCCACCTTGAAGGCCAATGGTCCGGCATCAAAACCTGGCCGACCCTGGCCATTCACGCCACGTTGATGCCAGACGGAAGCCTCGAGACCTGGGGTTGGCGACGCACCGACCCGTTCAACAAAAGCAAACCCAGCACCCTGACCGACCGCTGGAACCCAACCACCGATCAGCACACCACCGCCTGGGCCAGCAAATCCGACCTGTTCGGTTCCGGGCATGAACTGCTCGAGGATGGCCGGTTGTTCGTTGCGGGCGGCAGCGACCCAAGCCTGGACGAATGGATCGGGATTCAGAACATCAACCTGCTCGGCTCGAGCCAAACCAGTTCGGGCTGGAGTGCTGTTGCAAACATGAACATCTACCGCTGGTATCCGAGCGTGACCGCCCTGCCCAACGGTGAAATGCTCGTCACCAGCGGCACAAACGAAAACCACAACGGCAATTACTTAAACGAGGTCTACACACCCGGCAGCGACACCTGGCGAACCCTGACCGGGGCCGACCGCCGACCGGGACACAGCGAAACATTCGTCATGCCGAACTACCCATTCATGCACGTCGCAGCGGACGGACGGGTTTTTTACGCCGGACCCACCCCGTGGACCGGCTACCTCGTGACCAGTGGGACCGGCAAATGGGAAACCGGTGAACGCCAGGCCGGAGATTTCGTTCGCACCTACGGCTCGAGCGTGCAATTTGACGAGGGCAAAATCTTGGTGGTCGGTGGCAGCCCAGAAGATGTTCAGGCCGAATCCAGCGCCGTGGTGCTCGACATGGGCCGTAACGGACGCGCCAGTCCAACCACAGCATTGCACGCCCCACGGCGCAACCTGAACGCCACCGTCCTGCCCGATGGCACGGTGCTGGTCAATGGCGGCAACGACCTTAACTACGATTCAGGTCGAATGCCCAAAACCGCCGAGGTCTGGGACCCGAACACCGGCCAGTGGACGGTCCTGGCGGCGCAACAGGTCTCGCGCCCGTACCACTCTGTTGGCCTGTTGCTGCCGGATGCCACGGTCTTCACCGCAGGTGGGTACGACGGTGATGACAACAGCAACCGTTACGAAAAACCCGGCGATCCCAAACAAGTCAAATACCGCAACGCCGAAATCTTCGCGCCACCGTACCTGTTCAAAAAAGATGGCAGCGGTGAACGCGCCGAACGCCCAGAGATTCTGAACGCCCCAACCGACATCACCTACCGGCAAAACTTCAACCTGAACGTCTCGAGCAACAGCGGGATCAACAAGGTCAATCTGATCAAACTCGGTTCGGTCACGCACGGATTTAACTTCGGGCAACGCCTGGTCAAACTTAAATTCACTCGGGCCGGGGGAACGCTTAGTGTGACCGCGCCGAACAATGCGAACCTGGCACCACCGGGGTATTACATGCTGTTCACCGTCGATGACAACGGCGTGCCGAGCGTTGCACGTGTGGTGCAGGTTAAACGATAAGCCAGCATGGTGCAGGTCAAACGCTGAAAAGCAAGAGGAAAGATCAAAGGTGAAGGAAAGGAAGAGCAACACCTCGAGCCTTCCCCACAACTCACGGCTCGAGCGACAAGTTCGATTCACGGCTTGAGCGTTAGAATTTGTGCGATGACACGACAACCAGAAATGCCCATGCCCGAGGTGCACCGTGGCTGAAAACGCCAACACCCACCTCCAAGCCCTGCTCGCCGAGATGGAAGAACGTCGCAAACACAACGAATCCGGCGGCGGCCCAGAACGCATCAAAAAACACCACGAGGCCGGAAAACTCACCGCCCGAGAACGCATTGACCTGCTTTTGGACGAGGACAGCTTCGTGGAAATGGGAGCCTTCGTCGAACACCTCGAGACTGGCCTGATGGAAGG
>JANOWZ010000246.1:0-13394 GCA_031418155.1 Deinococcales bacterium | reverse complement strand
AGTTTCAGGTGCTCGCCCGAGGTGATGGTGTACACAGGAAAGTTTGTATCGGGGAGCGGACACTCAAGCGCAAGTCGAATCGCTTCGACCGCATCATCCACGAAGGTCAGATCAATCAGGTTCTCGCCATCGCCAACCTGCGGCAAACGCTTCGCCCGTGCCGCCGCAACGATCCGAGGCAGCAAGGCCCGATCTCCCGGACCATAGATCGCTTTGGGACGCAGTACAATCAACTCAAGTTTTGTTCTTGTCTCAAGCACCAATTCTTCGGCCAGCTTTTTCGAGAGTCCGTAATGTGACGAGAAGTGATTCGGATACGGCGTATCCTCACGCGCCAACAGGTGATCGCGGTCAGAGAAAATCACGGCGGGAGAGGAGATGTGAACCAAGCGGCGCACGCCCGCCTGAAGGCAAGCCTCGAGCACGTTGCGCGTGCCCGTGACGTTGATCGCCATGAACTCCTCGAGTTTGCCCCACGGACTCGAGAGCGCCCCGGCATGAACGACCGCATCCATGTTGATACAGGCAGAATGAACGGCAGCGGTCTCGCGCAGGTCGCCCCGAACCCGTTCGATGCCCGCAAGCGAAAACGCCGAAAAATCCCGCCCGAACGCACGCACGCCATGACCTCGAGCCAGCAGTTCACGGCAGGTGTGAACCCCCAAGAACCCAGTTGCGCCCGTGACCAGAACATTCACACCTGCAAGGTTAGCACCACTTACAGGCCGAATCGAATTGCGCCGCATCGTTCACAGGCCGAATTGCGCCGCATGGTTCACAGGCCAAACCTCGAGATGATCGGGATCGCAACCCGGCGCATCAGGAATTCGAGCAATGCCCAGCCAAAACGCCTTTGCCAAGGCAAATGCAGTGTGTAAACCGCAGTGTACTCAATCGCGCTGCTCGCGCCTCGAGAGCGTTTGAATTTTGCCACGCCGCTCGAAGCGTGAACCTGCAAGCCGCGCCGTTCGGCCTCGAGCAGCAAGAAGGCCGTGAGCATTCGGTACAAACCGAGCTCGAGCGGCAATCGTGTGTCATACCCCACGATGGGTGTGGTCAGGGCATCATCTCGCTGGTAGAACGCCAAGGTCCCATCAATGCAGCCGTTTCCCTCGAGCACGAAGACCTCGAGCCAACCCGCCTTGACTCCAACTTCAAGAAATCTTGGCGTGAACTGCGGATTCTGGTACGAGTATTTTTCAAGGTACAACAGCCCGTAGAGTTCGCAAACCCGCTCGAGTTCTGTCGGATTGGGATGCTCGAGTCTTCGAACCTTGTAACCGCTCGAGTTCAAGAGTTTCACGTCACGCTTGAAATCGACCTTGCGTTTAAAGTCGCCGCTCGTCGTATCCACAAACAACACGCTTCGGGCGGGAACAAGGCGATAACCGCATTCGAGCAAGAACTCTGGCAGTCGTGAACCACGGTACGAATGCACCGAACGAAACGCAATGGCGTGACTCGGAAAACGTTGCTCGAGTTTTTGTGTGATGGCTCGGAGTTGAGTCAATTCGAGGTTTGGATGCAGGTTGGTCGAGACGAACCCATTGTTGACATGAACGATTTTGTCCACCTCGCCCCAATGAAGGAGTGCGCCCAGCCCGTCAAGCAAAACGCTCAAGAATTGCTCGAGAATCGGCTGCCTGAGTTCGCGCAATTCCTCTTTGGCATAGGTCACGTAATGCGAGCGTGGGGAAACGACATAGGAATTGCCTGTTTCACCATGATTGACACTCACGGGCAGGACCACCTGATCGACCCGAAGTGCCATCAATTGAGTTTGAATATTCTTGACCAGTTCACTCGAGGGGAACCGCATCCATTCAAACAAGACTCGGGCCATCGAATTCTGATGGGGCTCTTGAAGTGATTCGAGTATTTCGATCTCACTGGGCTTGAGGGGATTGTTGTCGAACGGTTCGCCATTCCATTCGATATCAACCGTGCTCGCCTCGAGTGCGGAACGGCTCAATCGATTCGCCTCGCACAGCAATTCGATTGCGGATGGAATCTGATGCCAAGCCGGACTGGGATCATCACGCTCAGAGATCACATCTCGAGTCGAACGCAAATCAGACCACCACTCGAGCATTCGGCCCGAACGGATCGCGCTCGGAAGGCCATACAGGATCATCGGAAGAGCCAGCATCGCCCGTCGAGATGCTGCTGCGAAAATCGGTGTCTCGAGTTTCTCGAGATAAGACCGTTCGAGGTGGTCTTCAGGCGCGAACAAGTGCACTCCGCTGGTGGCTCGAGGATTGCATTCGAGCACATTCAAGCCGGTGTCCGTCAGGATGAAATCAAAAGCGATTTGACCCGTGAAGTTCATGTGTGCAGCCACCGATCGAGTGACCTCGAAGGCTTCAAGGCTGATCGGATCATCTTTTGAGATCGACTCGAACATCACGCTCGCGCCAAACCCGGCTCGCCAAACGGGACGGTACAGAACAAATGCCTGAACCCGTCCTGCTCGAGCGATGGCGAACGAACAGTATTCTTGACCCTCGAGAAAATCTTGCGCCAACCAAACTTGATTCGGGCTCGGCTCGAGGTTGGGTGGTTTTGCGCCAATCTCGAGGAAGTGTGTTTTGGCAGCGAACCTCGAGAATGCGGGCTTGAGAATCCATTTTTGTTGATGGGGCAACCGCTCAAGGTCTCGTCTCGATGTGAGGATCAGGGTTTTGGGGAATCGCAATTTGAGCTCTCGGGCCAGATCAGCGAAACGCGATTTGTCGTGCAATTCGAGCAGCACCTCTGGATCAGCAACAAAGAACTTCTCGCGCAAACCCGAGCCCACGATCATCCCGGAAATCCAAAAGATTTCCTCGCAGGTTGGAATCACCAAATCAATCTGCTCGAGTTTGACAATGCGTTCGAGTTCTTGAACAAACGCTTGCGGCTCGAGCCGTGGTTTCGGAACCGCGTATGAACCTGCGACAAATCTCGAAGCCTGACCCAAATGCACCCGAGCACTTTCGGCCACGAACACCTGATGCCCCGCCCGAGCGAACAGGCGGATCAACTCAAGCGTGACGGGTGCCCGAGCACCCGTCAGCAGGATGCGCATGTGGTCACAGGGTCCATTTTACAGGGTCCATTTTACAGGGTCCGTGTCACTTTCGAGAGTGATCTTGGCGCGTCTGGATTCAAACCTCGGGCCAAGGAAACGTGACCGGCGAACAGGTACGCTGCAAGAATTGCTGGGATCGGATCGGTCAGAAAGTGCCCAGTGCTCGGGGTCTCGAGCCGAATGCTTGCCGGGACATCGACGTTTGCATCGCCAATCAGGATCAATTCGGCACCTCGAGCGGCAAGTTCCCGGTACAAGTCTTGCGTGCCTACTGCCGCGTCCCTGGATTGAAAGGCGAGCACCGGCAATCCCGATTCGGCCAGGATGATCGGGCCGTGCGCGAACTCGGCGGCGCTGAACGCTTCGGCGTGCAAACGGCAGGTTTCTTTGAGTTTCAAGGCCGTCTCGAGCGCCAACGGAAAATGCACACCACGGGCCAGCGTGATCATCGTTTCGGCGTACCGGTAGCGTTCTGCCCGATCTCGAGCGATTTCTTCAACCTGGAGTGCAAGCTCGAGTTTGGCAGGTAAAGCCTCGAGTGCCGCCGTCAATTCAGCGTCTCCTTTGAACGCTGCAATCACCTGCAACGGTGCGACCAAACTCGAGACGAAACTCTTGGTGGCGGCCACTGCCCGTTCTGTTCCCGCCTGCATCGGCAGCACAAATTCGCTGGCAGCTTCGAGTGGAGAGTTCGGCGCATTGACCAGGGCCACCGTGATGGCTCCGGCGGCTCGGGCCTGCTGCAACACCCCAACCACGTCTGGAGACTGACCAGATTGCGATACGGCGATCACCAGGGCATCCTCGAGCCGAGGTTTCGCCCCGTAAATCGTCACGGTGCTCGGCGTGGCGCTGGCCGTGACCAAACCCAATTGTGTTTCGAGCGCGTATTTGATGAAGCTCGAGGCGTGATCACTTGACCCTCGGGCGACGGTCAGGGCGAAGGCCGGTCTGCGTTCCCGGATTGCTGCCGCGAGCTTGATTGCAGTCTCACGGTTCGTTTTGAGCAGGCGTTTGACGACGCTTGGAGCCTCGCGGACCTCTTGCAACATGATTGGATCAGTCATGCCTGAAGTCTATCGCCAATGCGGGGTCAGGGTTCAGGGCTAGAATCGGATCATGCTCGAACATCACCTGAACTTGAACGATCCGAACTTCATCCGCGATCCATACCCGATGCTCGAGGAATTGCGCGAAGGTCCGGGCGTGTTTTTCGATCCGGTCTGGAAGAAACTCTTTTTCACGCGGCATGAAGACATTGCGGCACTCCTCAAGGACCGGCGATTGGGCCGCTCGATCACTCACATCCTCTCGAGGGACGAACTCGGTTGGCCGCCCGCGAATCCACGCCAGAAACCCTTCGATGATTTTCAGACGCTGCACATGCTGGACCGCGAACCGCCAGATCACACGCGATTGCGAAGTTTGGTGCAACGCGCCTTTACGCAGTCACGGGTTGAGGGATTGCGTTCGAGGATTGAAGGCATTGTCAGTGGGATGCTCGATAAGACTGCGGATCGAGGATCGTTCGATGTCCATGCTGATCTTGCCGAACCGCTGCCTGTGCTGGTGATTGCCGAATTGCTCGGCGTGCCAGAAGCATTCCGGACCAAACTTCGACCGTGGTCCGCATCCATCGTCAAACTTTACGAACTCGGTTACTCGGAACTCGAGATGGATGCCGCCTCGAACGCCGTGCTCGAGTTTTCGCAAATGCTGCGTGAATTGGTCGAAGCCCGCAGGCTCGAACCGCAAGATGACCTGATTTCGGCCTTGGTTTCGGTTGAAGAACAGGGCGAGAAACTGACCGAGGATGAGTTGATCGCCAATTGTATCCTGTTCCTGAACGCCGGTCACGAGGCGACCGTCAACGGCACGACCAGCGCCGTGCAAGCCCTGTGTCGAAACCCGCAGTCGCTCGAGCAATTGGCACACGAGGCGCAAACCCAACCCAACACCTCGAGCCTGTTCAAGACGGCCATCGAAGAATTCTTGCGCTACGACACACCACTGCCGATGTTTGAACGCTGGGTGCTCGAGGACATTGAGTTTCAATCTTCGGTCGGACCGATCACGCTCGAGCGAGGTTCTGAGGTCGCACTGATGTACGCCAGCGGCAACCGTGATCCGCGCAAATTCTCGAGGGCGAACGAACTCGTCTTGGATCGTGCCGAGAATGCCCACCTGACGTTTGGACTGGGCACGCATTACTGCATCGGAGCTCCGCTGGCACGGCTCGAGATGCAGGTGGCATTGCGCACGCTGCTGAAACGCTTTCCAAACATCAGCCTCGCTCAAGAACCCGAGTATGGCGCTGGCTTTGTGATTCGCGGTCTGAAATCGCTGGTTGTGAATGTCGGTTGAATCCATTAACGGTCCTCGAGCCGGGTTGATAAGGCTCTGAAACCCTGATACAGAGCCAGATCATAGGCAATCTTTAACGCACCGCCAAGAACGAACGGGACGTTCCACCAGCCCGCCGTGAACATCATCCCGGTCAGCACCGGCCCGAGCATTGTGCCGAGGAATTTTGCCTGTTGGGTCAGGCCCGCCGTCGCGGACCGTTCCTCGGGTGTGACGATGCCCATGACATACGCGGTGCGGGCCGGAACGTCCATTTGAGAAAGGCAGAATCGTGCGATCAACAAGGCGATGGCCGTCTCGAGGTTCGGAGCGAATGGAAACAACAGCAGAAAAATGTTTGCCGGAATGTGCGTGAAAACCATCGTGTTGACCAAGCCGATGCGCTCCGCCAGCCGCGCTGCAATCGGATTCGAGAACGCCGCCACAAGATTCGTCGCAAAGAAAATCCCGCCGAGCGTCACGGGATTCACGCCGTAACGACGCTCGAGCCAGTAGACGGTGAGGCCCTGCATGACCAGTGAACTCCCGAAAGAATCAATCATGAACAAGCCACACAACCGTAAAACCACGGCTCGAGATTTGTTCAATCCAACTTTGATTTCGCTCGAGATTTTTTTCAGTTCAATGCTTGGACTCAACCTCGAGAACATCAGCGCGAGAATCGCTCCGCTGATCGCATACGCCACGAGCACGATCTGATACGCCTCGAGTTTGTCTCCGTTTTGCGCGTGCCAGGTTTGCACCATCCATCCCGCACTGAGCGCCCCGAATGCCGTGGCGAGCGATCCGGTCATCTGATACCAGCCGAACAGTCGCGTTCGACCCGTGGAACTCGAGACTTCACTCAGGCTGGCCTGCTCGAGTGCCTGAAATGGTCCGACCTCATTCCCGTTCGGCGAGATCGTGCCGATGATCGCGGTCAGGATCAGCAGGGCAATGTTGCCGGTGAAGGCGAATCCTAAACCGGCAAGCGCAATCAGGACAGAGGAGAGAAGCAGCAATTTTCGGCGACCAAATCGGTCGGCAACCTGTGTGATGCCAATCGAGATCAGCGCGTCTCCGGCGAGTGCGAGCGTGAACACCCAGCCGATCAAACTCGAGGAAAGTCCGCGCTCGCTGAGGTAGAGCGCAATGATGATGCTGATCGCCCCGAAACCGTACATGCGCACGGCGCGGGTGGCGAACAAGATTGTGGTGTCGGTCATTGCTCGAGTTCGTTGTGCACGATTTTTCCGCGCACGATGGTCACAAGCGGCCAAGCGGCCAGAACCTCGCCCATCCACGGGCTGTCAAAACTGGCTTTGGTTGCGGGCGGGTGGTTCGTGTAATCCACGGCCCTCGAGAATTCTGGGTCGAACAGCACCAAGTCTGCCGGTGCGCCCACCTCGAGTTTCGGTGCGTCAATGCCGAGCACTTTGGCAGGGCCGGTGGTCAGGAGTTCGATCAAGTGCTCGAGTTTGAGTTTGCCGGTTTTGACGAAGCGCGTGTACAAAAGTGGGAAGCATTCTTCGATGTTGGCGATCCCGAATGGAGCCTCAAGAAAATCTTTTTCTTTTTCGGCCTTCGTGTGCGGCGCATGGTCCGTACCGAGGCAATCGACCGTGCCATCAAGAATGCCCTCGAGCAGCGCGTCGCAATCGGCTTGGGTTCGCAGTGGCGGCGCAACTTTCAAGAGCGGTTTGCAGAAGAAGCGTTCCGTCTCGAGCAGTGAATCGGTCAAGGTCAAATGGTGCGGTCCAACCTCACAGGTCACATTCACGCCTCGAGCCTTCGCTTCACGCACCAGTTGCAAGCCTCGGGCCGTGCTCAGGTGTTGCACGTGCAATCTCGCGCCGGTCATGGCGCAAATTTCCAAATCTCGAGCGATGCGTGCCGCCTCTGCCGCCGCCGGATTTCCGGGCAGGCCAAGGCGTTCTGAAGTTGCACCCTCGTTCATCATACCGTCGCCGCGCAGGGTCGCATCTTCGGCATGAACGCTGACCACCAAGCCGAGCGCGTGCGCGTACTCGAGCCCACGCCTGAGTACGTTCGCATCCTCGTTGGTGCGCCCATCGTCGGTCAGCATCACTGCGCCAGCCGCCTTCAATGCCGCCGCGTCTGCGAGTTGCTTGCCCTGTTGTCCTCGGGTCAATGCTGCCGAAGGAAGCAAACGGGCTTGACCGATCCGTTCGGCTTTCGCAATCAGGCTCGAAACGATTTCTGGATCGTCAATCACCGGGTTCGTGTTCGGCATACAAACGACCGTGCCGTAGCCACCTCGTGCAGCGGCAGTCAATCCGCTTTCGAGGTCTTCTTTGACTTCCTGCCCCGGTTCGCGCAGGTGCGCGTGCGGGTCGATGAACGCGACGGACAGCAGCATTATAGAGCCGTCAACCGTTGTCCCAATACTTGAGTTCGGCTCGAGCCCGAGGTCAAACCCTTCAATCAATCCATCTTTGATGTACACGTCTCGGGCTTTCGTTTCGCCGATGGCTCGAGCGTTCTTGATCACGATTCTCTGTGTCGTCTGATTTGACATATTCGGCCTCACTTTTTCCCAACGAGCAGGTGATACAGCACGGCCATGCGCACAGGTTGTCCAAGTTCGACCTGTTTTAAAACCAGGCTGCGCGGCCCATCGGCCAGGATCCCCTCGAGTTCGATGTCACGGTTCATCGGGCCGGGATGCAAAACCATCACGTTTGGTGAAGCTTTTTTCAGACTCCTCGAGTTGACTTGATACGTTTGCTGGTACTCGCTCAGGCTGGGAATGTAGCCGCTGCCCATGCGTTCATGCTGCAAACGCAAGGCCATGACCGCGTTCGCCCCCTCGAGCGCTTCGTCCATGTTGGTCGTGACCGTCACGCCTTCAGCCTCGAGTTCACGAGGCAAGAGCGTGCTCGGGCCGCACAATCGCACCTTCGCACCCAGCCGTGGCAGCAGTTCCGCGTTGGAGCGTGCCACCCTCGAGTGACGCACATCACCGATGATCGCCACCTCGAGCCCTTCGAGCGAACCGAATTGTTTTTGCAGTGTGAACGCATCCAGCAAAGCTTGCGTTGGATGAGCCCGTCGTCCATCGCCCGCGTTGATCACGTGTGCTTTCGTCCAGTCTGCCACGCGATGCGGCGCACCACTCGCCTCGTGGCGCACGATGAAGCAATCAATCTTGTACTGCTCGAGCGTTTCGACCGTGTCCTTCAGGCTTTCACCTTTTGCCGTGCTCGAGGTTGCGGCAGTGAAGGTCACGACATCGGCGCTCATGCGGCGGGCAGCAATCTCGAAGCTCAAACGGGTTCGCGTCGAATTCTCAAAGAAAGCGGTACAGACGGTGTAACCTTGCAAGGCCGGAACTTTCTTTACGGGACGCTCGAGGACTTCGCGCATGATCTCGCTCGTCTCGAGAATGCTTTCGAGTGCGGTTTTATCCCAACCGTTGAAGTCAAGCAAGTGTTTCATCGTGGACCTCGCGTCGGCACAAAAAAATGCCCCCCAACCAACACGGGAGGCTCGAGCAATGGTTTAGCGTTTTGTTTCAACCTGCGTTTGAAAATTGGGCTCATTGCGCGACCTCCCAGAGTTCCACAGCGTCCTCGCCATCAGACTCGAGCAGTTTGACTTTGACGATCTCGGCCTTGCTGGTCGGCAGGTTCTTGCCGACGAAATCGGCACGGATTGGCAATTCACGGTGGCCGCGATCCACCAGAACGGCCAGTTGAATGTTCGCTGGTCGGCCCAAATCGATCAGCGCATCCAGTGCGGCTCGGGCGGTGCGTCCCGTGTAGAGCACGTCATCGACGAGCACGACCCTCATGCTGGCGATGTCGAACGGGACTTCGGTTTTGCGCACCACCGCCTGCAAGCCAACCTCAGACAAGTCGTCGCGGTAGAGCGTGATGTCAAGCTTGCCACTCGGCACGGTCACGCCCTCGAGTTCGGTGATTCTGGCGGCGATCCTGGCGGCGAGCGGAATGCCTCGCGTGTGAACGCCAACCACGGCGAGGTGATCCGCGCCTTTGTTGCGTTCGATGATCTCGTGCGCGATGCGGGTGATGGCGCGTCGAATCTCGTCCGGTTCGAGCAGTCGGGCTTTGAACTCGAGTTTGTTCATGCGCTCCCCCCCTGACGCGGGGTGAGAATCAAAAAAAAGGCCCCAACGCTCGGGCGCGGGGTGCATCGGTTCTTGTTCATGCTGTCCTCCTTCCCAACCTCACGGGGTTGGCTTCAAGGTGGATCGAGTGTATCCCGTGTTGCTTGCTCAGGGCAAGAGGCTCGAGAGGGAGACGAACCAGATTGACTCGAGGATTGGGCAAGTCAAATGCTGAGATTTCAACCATGACAAACCGAACTGCTCAAGCCTTGTACCCTTGACCGACTTATGCTTTGAAAAATATTTTATCAAATCTCAAATTATGCAGCGAAAGCCACCGCGATCCGTGCCCACCTCAAACAGTCCGAGGAACGCCTCCTTCGGGATTGGGCCTGAAAGGAGTGAGCATGATGTCAGAGAACAGCGTGGATGTGATCGTCGTTGGTGGTGGCGTGATGGGCAGCGCCGCCGCCCACCACCTGGCGAAGGATGGTCAGCGTGTGCTGCTGTTCGAGCAGTTTGGTGTCGTCCACACCAAGGGCAGTTCGCATGGGCCTTCGCGCATCATTCGGCTGGCGTATGACACGCCAGATTACGTGCAGTTGGCACGGTCGGCGTATGCGATCTGGCATGAACTCGAGGCCGAGAGTGGCAAAGTTTTGCTGCGCACGATTGGCGGTTTGGACATCGGTGTGCCGGATGCGTTGATGCTCGATTCAATTCGGACGACTTACGAGGCGCTGGACATTCCGTTTGAAACGCTGGACCGTGACGAGATCGTGCGCCGTTATCCCAAGTTCCAATTGCCCGAGGAGACGATTGCGTATTACCAGCCCGATTACGGTTTGCTCGATGCCGACCGTTGCGGAGCGACAATGGCGAACTTGGCGCGTCGGCATGGCGCTCAAATTCACGAGCACGAACAGGTCTTGCAGATCACACCGCTGTCTGACGGTGTTGAGGTCCTCACCAACGCAGGCACGTACCGCGCCGCCCGCTTGATCCTCAGCGCCGGTTCGTGGATTGGACCGCTGCTCGAGACACTGGGTAATCAATTGCCGTTGACCGCCTCGAAAGAAATGATCGCGTACTTCCAGCCACCAGACCCGGAAGCCTACACGCCGGAACGCTTCCCGATTTTCATTCATCGTTTTCCCAACACGACCACGCTCGGCAGTGGCTTCCCCCTGTTTGGTCATGCGGGTTTCAAAATGATTTTTGACCGCACCGGGCCGGAGGTCGAACCCAACGACCCGAACCGCGAGGCTTCGCCGGGTCAACTCGAGTTGCTGAAGAAGTATGCCGCCAGCGTCCTGCCATCCTTGGGCACTCGGGTGCTCGAGTCGGTGACGTGCCGTTACACCATGACCCCCGACAAGCACTTCGTGATCGATTTGCACCCGGCGCACCCGCAGATCGTGATTGCCTCGCCGTGTTCCGGTCACGGTTTTAAATTCGGCTGCGTGATCGGACGGATTCTCGCGGACCTCGCCATTCAAGGACGCACCGATCACCCGATAGAACGTTTTCAAATCGGGCGCACGTTCAACGCAGGACACGGAGGAATCGGAAATGCTCAATAAACGTTTGGATGGGAAAGTTTCGATCATCACGGGTGCGGCAGCCGGAATTGGCCGCGCCATCGCCATGCGTTTCGCTACGGAAGGGGCTCGAGTGATCGTCGCGGATCGCAACAGTACCGCCGAAGAGGTCGCAAAATCCATCGTCGCTGCCGGTGGCGAGGCCATCGCCGTGACGGTTGATGTCTCCGTGACTGCGCAAGTGCAAGCCCTGTTCGATGCCACTATCGCGGCCTACGGTGGCGTGGATGTGCTGGTCAACAACGCCGCGCTGATCAAAACAGAACGCCACATACTCGAGGCCGATCTGGAATGGTGGAACGAGATCATTGCCGTGAACCTCAGCGGTGCGTTCGGGTGCAGTTTGCTGGCGGCGCAAATCATGGCCCGCAAAGGAGCGGGATCGATCATCAACATGTCCTCGGGCGGAGCGACACGCGCCCACCGTGGCAACGTCGCCTACGACGCGGCCACGGTGGCATTGAGGCGATGACTCGGGCCTTGGCGCTCGACCTTGGCCCGTATGGGGTGCGGGTCAATGCGCTGGTTCCCGGATCGGTGGATACTTCCGGGTTGCCCGCCGAGATCAAACGTGCTCGAGGTGAAAACATTCCGCTGGCTCGAGTTGGTGAACCCGAAGAGTTGGCTGGGTCAGCCGTGTTTTTGGCCTCCGACGATGCCTCGCATGTCACCGGTCACATCTTGGCGGTGGACGGTGGCATGTTGGTGCAGCAGCGTTCGGCGACGGTGGATATTTTTCCGCTCAGTCGTTTCCCGGTGCTGAAAGCCGAGCAATGAGTCAAGCTGCCAGTACCAGCCAACCTGTCAGCCAGAGCATCAGCCAGTCTGTCAGCCGCAGCGCCGCTCAAGTTCTGGTCGATCAACTGCTGATCCACGGAACCGACACCATCTTTTGCGTTCCGGGCGAAAGCCACCTTCCGGTGCTCGATGCCCTCTACCAACCCAGCGAAACCGGACAAGTGCGATTGATCAGTTGCCGCCAAGAAGGTGGCGTGGCATTCATGACCGAAGCGCACGGCAAACTGACCAACAAACCCGGCATCGTCTTCGTGACTCGAGGTCCGGGGGCAGCAACGCCGCGATTGGAGTCCACACCGCCCATCACGATTCAACCCCGCTGATCTTGTTCATCGGACCGGTGGTGATCGCGCTGCCAGAAGACATGCTCGAGGAAACCGTGACCGATGCCGCACCCATCCTTCGCATTCAAGCCCATCCCGGCGCGGGGCCACTCTCGGAAATGCGTGAACTGCTCGCCACAGCCGAACGACCACTCATGCTGGTCGGAGGCGGAGACTGGAATGCAACCGCCTCGGACGACATTCGCGCCTTCGCTCGAGCCAACACCCTGCCAGCCGTCGCCAGCTTCCGAGCGCAAGACATCACGGCCTGGGCGAATGAGGCTCGAGCCGATTACGAAGCCACCCTGCATCACGGCACGACGGACTACGGCGTACCCGCAGCGGTGGCCGCCAAAGCCCACCAACCCATACGAACCGTTGTGGCCTTCGCAGGCATCAGCATCCCGTACCTTTCGGATCTCGAGCGTGGACGCACCAACCCCAGTCTCGAGACGCTGCAAACCCTCGCCAATGCTTACGGTATCTCTGTGGCCGACCTGCTCGAACCGGTCGAGTTCTACGGCGACATCACCACCTCGGCACTGCCGAAGGGCCTCGCCGAACTGATCGCAGACCCAGCGCTTGGCAAGGACCTGACCGCCGATTGGATTGCCAGCCTGTCACGGATTGAATTGCGCGGCAAACGCCCGCAAAGCAAAGAGGACTGGTACGACATTTACCGGAACCTCAAACGCATCCTGGATTGAAGTTAGGGGATTGCAGAACACCGCCCGAACTCGAGGGCGGTGTTTTTTCTTTTTGGATCGTCGAATTTTGCTAATTGAGAAAACACAACCGTCATTTCTGGGAATGAGGTGCAATTGCCGATCAAAGGCTGTGGTCATGCCTTTTAAGCTTATGAAAATACCAAGATTCAAATGATGTGAACGTCAATGAATCTGCTGACGAAAGATTTTCTTCTACTGTCAGGTCGCGATCAATGTAAATGATCGAGTGTGGATCAATGCGAAGATCGTAGGCAAAATAGTCACCACAACCATTCGAGGCGAATGCAACCAGAGCTTTGGGCCAGGGAAATGGGCGCTCAGAAGCATGGAGAAATTCATTTACTTTTGGTGCAGGTGGTTTCCGGTCGAATGAACTTGAGCGTGTTCAAGACAGCATCCCTTGGGTAAAGGAGGTGTTTCAAAATCCTGTGCGACTTTGAA
>JANOWZ010000245.1:0-5182 GCA_031418155.1 Deinococcales bacterium | reverse complement strand
ATGTCCAGCGAGATGGCTTTGACATCGCCGACCAAACGCCCAGTTTTGGAAATCGTGATCTTGCCTTTGGCGGTCACGTTCGCTTTGATTGATCCGTGCAAGACCAGGTTTTCAACCTCGAGCCGTTCACCCTCCAGGCTCGCACCGGCAGAGACCTCCAAGTTGCCACGCACGGTGACGTTGCCGTGAATTTGACCGTCCAAGCGCACGTGACCGCTGGCTGTTAACTCGCCATTGATGACCGTTCCCTTCTCGAGGAAGGTGTAACCGCCGCTTTGGGCGGCATTGTTGGATTTGTTGTCGTTGCGTCGAAGCATGTCAGAACTCCTTGATGATATGGGAAAGTGTCGAGAACTGTTCGGCTCGAGGTGCGAATATAACGTTTTCGGACGGAAATGACGCGCTTAAGCCCATCATTCTCATGAAAAATCTGGCGCTAAAATTCAGGCCACTGTGTCCGAAAGTACAGCCAGCACGTGCTGCTCGAGCCACAGGGCCACGCCATGATCTTCGGGCGAAGCCACCGTGACGTGCGCCAAACCGGACTCGTCCGCCTCGCTGCCAAAACCGACCGCGACACCACGACCGGCCCACTCGAGCATCGTCAGGTCGTTGTTGCCATCGCCGAAGGCAACCGTGCGCGATTGCGGCACACCCAATCCACGGGCGATCAACTCGAGTGCGGCCCCTTTATGGCCCAAAGCGTGCGTGACCTCGAGAAATTTTGTTTCCCACGGGTAAAAGTTCAGGTGCGGGTGCGAGGCGCGAAGTGAAGCGTGAACCGCTGGCGCGTCCTCGGAGTGAAACACAACCTTACCGACCGGTTCATCGGCGTAACTCGAGAATGGCAGCACCTCATGGCCCTCCTCGAGCGCCCAACCCCAATAGGGTCTGCCGCTCAAAGTCATCCTGTTCGGGTCGATCACGTAAAAACGCTCACCCGCACCGGTCGCCACGAAAAACTCGTAGGTCAGTGATTTTGCCACGTCAATCAAGGCTCGAGTCTCGTCTGGTGTCAGATGCGCCTCGAACAAGACTTGACCGGTCGGCGTGCTAACCCGCGCCCCCTGCGTTGTCCCGAAGGCGTGACGCACCCGCAACGCATCCAAAAACGGTTGTGCACTCGACTGCGTGCGCCCCGTAATCACCGTCACGAAATGCCCAGCCAACTCGACCTGCCGGATCGCTTCGAGAATCCGTTCAGGAATCGCTTGGTCCCTGGGAACGAGCGTGCCATCCAAATCAAACGCCAACAACAAAGGTTCAAAACTCACCCGAGCAGGCTAACAGAGTGACCAGCGATCAGCAATGAGCGATGAGACAAATCAAGAACATCAAGCTTTGTGACGATTTCGCCATGCGCACAAAACGCAAAGCCGGTTAAGATGTACTGGGTAAATGGGTTGGGTAAAGATGAAACGACTCGAGACAGGCTCGAGGCGCGATTCACCGGGGGTTCTTTCATGTGGCGTTTTCTGGTTGTGGTGTTGTTTCTGGCAGCGGCAGGTGTCGGTTTCTTGACCGGTCGTGTCACCGCCGACAGCAGGCTCGTCACGCCCGACGAGATCAACACCGTTGAGGTTGCCCGCAAATCCTTGAATGCCGTTGTGACTGTGATCGCTAAAATTGCACCTGAAGCCGTGCAACCCGGAGAAGATGGCTTTGTGACCTCGAGCGGCTTTTTTTACCGACCAAATTTGATCATCACCAATTATCACGCCGTTTCGGACGATCCGGTCAGCGTGGTCGTGATGCTGCGCGACGGACGGCGCTTTCCCGCCTCAATTGAAGCGATAGACCAGGGCATTGACATCGCCATTCTGAAAGTCGATAAGGTCACGGCCCCAGCCACCTTGCGCTTCGGGAATGCCAAAGACATTTTGCCTGGACAAAAATTGATCGTACTCGGTTCGCCATCCGGCAAGCCCAACACGGTTTCGACCGGTGTGGCCGGATCGCTCAACCGTATTACCGAATTTAACGATGACATCGGTGTGGAAATTCCCGAAATGCTTCTGACGGACGCGAACATTCAACTCGGCAATTCCGGCGGGCCGGTGCTCGATTCCAAAGGCGCAGTGGTCGCCGTGGTCGATGCGAACCTGACCAACCAAGTCGGTGCGGGCGGCGTGATCGGCCTCGCCATTCCCGGTGATCTGGTCTCGCAATCCGTCAGCGATCTCGAGAAATTCGGTGTTTCACAACGCGGACAACTCGGCGCAACCATGAAGAATCTTTCCGAACTCGAACCGATTACCCGCAAGCTTTCCGGCCTCTCGAGCGATCAGGGCGCGATGGTGCTGATCGTCGAACCCGGATCGCCAGCCGCCAAAGCCGGAGTGCGGGCCGCTGTCGTGGACAAAGACGGCAAGCTCGAGGCATTGGGTGACATCATCTTGAAAGTCGAAGGCAAAGTCATCAAAGACCGCTTCGAGGTCGTGCAAGAGATCGCCAAACGCCGACCCGGACAGACCGCCAGCCTGACGATCTGGCGCAACAAGCAAGCGGTGCAAATCAAAGTTGCCATCGTTGCTCGAAACAGATAAAGGCAGAGGAAAGAGAAAAGAGGAAAGGTCAAAGTAAACGCTTTGACCTTCTTTTGTTGACAAGACTCGAGCTTGCTACTCGTCCTGATTCCACTGCACGATGACCTCGAGTTTCTTGCGTTGCAAATCGGGCACGAGGGCATCAGCGCTCGGGTAACCGACTGGGAAGAGCAGCATCGCCTCCTCGTTCTTGGGTCGCTCGAGGATGTGCGCGAGAAATTGCATTGGATTCGGCGTGTGCGTTAACGTCGCCAAGCCCATGTTGTGCAACGCCGCCACGAACAAGCCCGCCGCAATGCCCACAGATTCCGTGACGTAGTAATGCTTGCGATGCGAACCGTCCGGGTTGATGCCATACTTCTGCTTGAACAGCACCACCACCCAAGGCGCATCGGTGATGTGATCCTTGACGTGATCCGTGCCCAACGGCGCGAGCGCCCCACGCCATTCGTCCGACAATCTTCTCGAGTACGTCTCGAGTTCTTCTGCTTCGGCAGCCGCACGAATTTTGGCTTTCAAATCCGCATTGTCAATCGCTACAAAGGTCCAAGGTTCCATGTGCGCCCCGGATGGAGCCGTGCCTGCCGTCAGAATTGCCAACTCGATCAACTTTTTCGGCACTGGATCGCTCGAGAAAAAACGAACACTGCGCCGCGCATTCATCGAGTCATAAAAAGATGCTGCCCGCTCGAGCATAACTGATTCTGGCAAGCGCACAAACTCGAGCGGCACGTACTTCGGGGCGGGCAAATCATCAAACGATTTTGCGTCCGTGCTGTATTGCGCATGGACGTTCACGGCTCGAGGATCGTCAGGCATGGATCTAAGATACCGAAAATCCTCGAGCCAACAGTATTTACCGGTTGACCGAGGACATGTTTGCGTACCGTTCACCCAAGGCGAAACCTTTGGGCGCAACTTGCTCAAGCGCCGCCAATTCTTGTGCGGTTAACTTCACCTCGAGCGCATCAATGTTTTCGTTCAGGTATGTGATTCGTCTCGTTCCAGGAATCGGCACGATGTCGATGCCCAAAGCCTGACCTTGCGCGTACAGCCAAGCCAACGCGAGTTGCCCCGGCGTGCAAGACTTCTGCGCCGCGAGTTCTTCAACCTTCTTGACGACCTCGAGGTTCTTCTGAAAATTCTCGCCAACAAAACGTGGGTTCGTGCGGCGAAAATCATCTGCCGCGAAATCCTCAACCCGTTTGATCTGCCCGGTCAGGAATCCACGCCCGAGCGGACTGTACGGCACGAAGCCAATGCCCAACTCGCGGCAGGTTGCCAGGATGTCATCCTCGGGTTCTCGAGACCACAGGCTGTACTCGGTTTGCAAGGCGCTGATCGGATGAACCGCGTGGCCTCGGCGAATCGTGGCGCTGGTCGCCTCTGAAAGTCCGAGGTAACGCACCAGGCCATCCTTGACCAACTCGGCCATCGCACCGACCGTCTCCTCAATTGGCGTGTTCGGGTCTACGCGATGCTGATAGTACAAATCGATCTGATCCACACCCAACCGTTTCAGGCTCGCCTCGCACGAGGCTCGGACGTACTCTGGCTTGCCATTCACGCCCAAAAACGCACCGGTCTGCTGATCACGGACATTGCCGAACTTCGTGGCAATCACGAACTTCTCGCGCTGGCCCGCAATCGCCTTGCCGATCAATTCTTCATTGCGACCCACGCCGTACATGTCGGCGGTGTCCAAGAAATTCAGGCCACGCTCGAGGCCACGGTGAATCACCGCAATCGACTCGGCATCGTTGTGGGCACCGTAAAAGTCGCTCATGCCCATGCAGCCCAAACCCATCTTTGAAACCTTCAAACCAGAGCCCAATGGAACCTGTTGCATTCAAACCTCCAACGTTTGCACTCGAGATTTCGCTCGAGGTGAGGGGTGAGAACAGGAGGTTTTCAAACCGCTGGCCTCCATATTTTTGTACATGCCAATCTTCGTTTCGATGGCCTCCAAATTGGTTTCAAGTTCCGTGATATTGGCGCGAACCGCCCGCTGATGCGCCTCGAGCAAGGTACGTCGTTCGGGAACGGCACTGTCACCAGCCTCGAGCAATTGCACGAACCGCTGCATGACCCCAATCGGCATTCCAGTTGCCCGGAGTTTGAGCAGTATCGAAATCGCGCCCA
Source organism: Deinococcales bacterium (assembly GCA_031418155.1). GTDB lineage: Bacteria > Deinococcota > Deinococci > Deinococcales > JAAFIG01 > JANOWZ01. Next base: position 494 of record JANOWZ010000245.1, on the reverse strand, counting down.
AGTCGTATGCCGTGTAGCGACGTTGACCGTTTGAGTCTCGAGCGATGCGGGGCAGCAACCCGATGCGTTCGTAATAGCGCAAGGTGTGTGCGGTCAATTTGGTTTGAACAGCAGCCTCTTTGATGCTGATGGCCTTAATTGCGGTGGCTCGAGTGCTCATGGGATGCAGCCTAGGCCTTAGAGTGTACTCGAAGTCAAATGGCCTGTTACCTCGAGTCATAATTTCGGGCATGGACTTCACGATCCGAGCCGTTCAAGAATCCGACGCGAGGGCCATCAGCGAAATGCTCAACGCGATCATCGCCACGGGCAAATACACGATTCTCGAGCCGGTCACACCAGAAATTCAACTCGAGTTCATTCAGGGATTCCCCGAACGCGGCGTGTTTCTCGTGGCCGAACGCAACGATGGGGAAATTATGGGATTGCAAGATGTTTCGCCAACCTCGAGTTGGTCAAACGCGATGCGACACCTTGGCGACATCGCCACGTTC
>JANOWZ010000244.1:0-28091 GCA_031418155.1 Deinococcales bacterium | reverse complement strand
AGCAGCGCATTTCTGATCCAGATGGTTGGCTTGCCGTTCAAGACTGGTGAGGGCAGGCTCGAGGTTTTGATGAACGCCTCGCCGTGCTCGCCGTAAATGCACTGCCCTGAGAACGGATGCTCGAACGGCAACTCGCAGGCGGCTTCAGGTCCGGCCCCGCTGCGGCCCCGAAAGATGTCCGCGCCGGAATAGGTCATCTTCGTGCCGTCGCTGCTGATGTGCCCCGCGAAGCTGAAGCTTTCCCACCACGGCGGGATCGGTGATTCGCCACCGAAGGCGGCCTTGCACAGGTCCTCGGTCACACAGCGCAGGTCGATGCTCCAGGCGTATTCCCCGGCGGGCAGGGCTTGGGTGTTTTGGGCTTGAGCGGTTTCTTGGGCGCGGCTCGAGATGAACAGGCCAAGCACGATCAGAACAGGAATCAACAGTATTTTTTTCATGGGTCAAACCTCCGTGTGCTTCAGGGTTGCTCGAGCATTCTGGTGTTACAGTCCGGGGCCGACGATTGGGCCACAGGTGGGCACGACCTCTTGTTGGTACAAGAACCAGTAGGCAGTGATCGCGTAAGCGCAACTCAGGCTTTGTGGGTTGCTGCCACAAATTGTGGACACGCTCATGGCGGCTCGGGTTAGGCGTTTGAGTGCCTTGTCGCAGGCGCTGGTCACGAGCACCGGATTGCTCGGGTCGGCGATGCTGATCGGTGGCAGCGGATTGACCGGAATCGGCGCGGCGATGGCTGGGGCGAGCGAGGCGGCTGGGTTGGCGGCGGTGAAATCGTTGTCCATACACTCCGGGCAGAGCGTTGTGTCGAACGGATTGCCATTTTTCGAGATCGAAGCTGTGCCATCGTTTTTCAAAAGCACCTCGAGCGAGGCGAGCGTGTCACCGGAAGCATTTTTGTACGCTCGAGCAATCTTGAAGGTTTGCGCATCGATGCCTGAGATGCTCAGGCTGTGGAACGCTTTGATGCTGGTGTCTGTGCCGGTGATGGTCAGGCCGGTCTGTGCCCCCTGAAAGCTCCAGTTTTTCACGGCGGTTTTGGCCTGCGTGTCTGTGGATGCGGCAAAGCTCTGGGCGGGGTAGTTGGGCGTGGCTTTGGTCGGTGTGGATACCGTGTTCTGCCCACAGGCGGCGAGGGCGAGAATCAGGATCGGTGCGAAGACTGATTTGTTCATGGTGATCTCCTTTGCGGTAAGAGGGCTTGCTGTCGATGGTCTCGAGGAAGAAGTTTGTTCAGATGTGCCTCCTCAATCCCCAGCCGTTGCGAGGTTCAGGCCGTGATGCACTTTTGGTGCGCTTGGTTTTCTCGAGCCCATCAGTACGCGCCATGCGATTCCCGGCGCGAACAAACTCGAGGGTGGTTTGAGAAGGTTGCTGACCTGATGAAAGGCCACAGTCAACGCTGGGTCCGTCCAGGCCGCCTCGAGCAACGTGCCGATGTAGGCGTTGATGACCTTGACTTCCGGTCCGCGTTTGCCAATCGTTTCTGGGAAGGCGAGGTCCGCGCCAACCGCCAGCGTCCAGGGGATGTCCACGACCTTCGCGGCGCGTTTGAAAAACCGCTTCCACAGGTTTTCGAGTCCACCTTCAAGGCTCGAGGCGAGCACTTGCGATTCGAGGGCTGCAACCGTCATGCCCTGCCCGAAGACCGGGTTGAAGCTGCATAACGCATCACCCAAGACCAGGTAACCCTGTGGAAATTGGGTCAGGCGTTCGTAATGGCGGCGCAAGCTCGAGGGGTACTTGTACGGTGTAATCCCCGAGAGCGGTTCGGCATTCACCAGCAGGTCGTACAGGTCACGGGTTGGCAAACTTCGAGCAAACTCGAGGAAACCCGCCTCGTCGGTTGGCGCGTGATCGCCGAGGACGCCGGTCAGCGTCACGATCCAACGGTCACCCTCTTGCGCCAACAGTACGCCGCCACGTTTTTGATCCGGTGCTTTTCCAGCCACGATCAGGTGCGTCATGCCGTTCAGGTCACTCGGCTTGCGGCGATAGATGCGGCTTGCATATCCCATGTCGATCTTGACCTCGCTCGTTTCCGGTTTTGAATACCCGAGCGCCTCGAGCCAAGCCGGACTGCGCGAACCGCGCCCGCTGGCATCGACCACCAAATCTGCCTCGAGCAATTCATCGCCCGCGCCACGGTCCAACTTGACCCCGATCACACAGTCTTTACTGCGGCTGGCAAGGCCGATCACGTTCACGCCCGTTTCGATGCGCACGTTCTCGAGTGCCATCACCCGCGCCCGAATTTTCGCCTCGAGCATCGGACGGCTGATGAGCACGCCACGCAAATTGCCGTCGGCCCGCGTGAGATAACCGCCGTTCTGAAACCACAAACCGTTGCCGGTCGAATCGCCCAACTGTGCGCCCACCTCGAGCATGTCGGCCTCAAAACCGGGAAACAATTGTTGCAAGGTGTTGTACCCGGCCGCCAGCAAACCGTGCGCGTGACGGCCCTGCGGCACGCCCTTGCGCGGCTCACCGGGCGTTGGAAATTCATCCCGTTCGAGCACGGTTACGCGCTCAAACCGATCTGCGAGAACCCGAGCCGCGAGCAATCCACCCATGCTCGAACCAATGACGATGGCCTGCTGTCCACTCTGTTTCATGACCCACTCCTTGTGCGCTTCTCGAGGCTTACCCGAGTCCAGAGGCTGCGACGAACAATGCTTGACCTCGCGCACCAATACCGTGACTGGCGCGTTTTGAACTGCGATTGGCTTGTTGAAATTCTTTTGCTGTCCCAACTTTAGGGCGCAATCAAATCTGGCGCATCACGAAAATCCTGTAGTGGGTTTGCAGGTGGATCTACAGGATTTTTCAGGGTTTTGCGCAATCCAAAACCCTGAGCCGCTGCGTATGGCGGGTCAAGGTAGGGTGCCGCTGAGCGCACCTATCACGCAAAACGGTGCGCTCAAGAGCGCACCCTACGGCTGGCGACTCGAGGTTGCCAACGCAAAAACCGCCAGGATTTCCTGGCGGTCTCGAGAGACGTGTTTGTGTTACTCAGGTGGTGTATTTCTCGTAGAGCTTGCCCCAACCGTTGACCGCACCCATCAGGGAGAACGCCATCAGTCCGAGTCCGAAGGCGGGTCCGGGAATGCTGGTCGGACGGGCCGCCGAAAGAAACTTGCCCCTGGCGATGCAGTACCCCATCATCGGGACGTTCACGCTGCCGGTCTTGTCGATGTGACCGTCGGCGATCAACCCCAGAAAGCACTGCTCGAATTTTTGCATGTCCAATCCGGGCCGATACTCGACCGTGCAGCGCAGTATGCCGCCCGAGGTGTTACCGCCAATGTGCCGTTGACCGCGTTTGACCGTGACCTCCTGACCGGCCCCTGCGGTCTGCGCCCGCCCTTCGATCTCGAGGTGCAGTTCGCCCTCTTCGACTTTGAAATTTTCGTCTTGGTGCAGGTGAACGTGCTCGAGCGGGATGAAGCCGCCGGGTTGCACGATCCATTCGATCACGTAGGCTTCCGGGGTGTTCGAGAGGCAGCGGAAGCTCTCGCCGGTTGTGGGGTTGCGGATGGCTTTGAACACGTCGATGGGCATGGTTTCCCTCCTGGGATGAATGGGCTCAAATGCCCTGAGTGTTGGCTCGGGTGCGGGTTGAGCGATGGGCTGGGATCACGGAACGTCAGTGTCAGTCTTTAGGTTAGTGCGTCTGCAAGTGTGGCGCATCCCGAGAATCCTGTAGGTGCTCGAGCGCCCAACGGGTCGCCTGTGCCCGTGATCGAACCTCGAGCTTGCCGTAAATCGTGCTCAGGTGACGGCCCACGGTGAAGGGGCTGATGCCGAGTTGCTTGGCAATCATTTTGTCGCTCAGGCCCTGCACGATGAGATTGAGAATCTGGGATTCGCGGGGTGTCAACCCGGCGTTTTGTGTGACACTGCCGACGGATCTTGTGACGGCATGTTCTGTGGCGTTCAAGATGATTTCGGCGGTCATGACGCGACCCTCGGCCACGGTGACGGCCCAACCGGTCGGTCCAAGGCCCGATGATGCCGCCTCGAGTCGCCGTTCGAGGTCGTTCGTTTCGAGGTCGGATCTGGGCAGGTCGGATCGTTCGCGCAGGTGATCGGCGAGGCCGCGAAGCCGTGCGGCGCGAACGAATTCGCGGCGCACGGTGGCGGTTGCGGCCAAACCCTCGAGCGCCCCAACGACCCCTTCGAGATCGTCAATTTCTTGCGAGACGTTCAGGCATTCCTCGAACCAGGCCCAGGCGCGGGCCATTTCTTTGAGGTCCAGCGCGACCGAACCCAGGTTTCCGAGCGCGATTCCGAGGCTGCGCCGATCACCGAGTTCGCGGGCGATGGCGAGCGATTCGCTGTACAACTCCAGCGCCCGCCGCAGCTTGCCGCCCCGTTGCGCGATCCAACCGAGGTTGTTTTGTGTGGCCCCAATTCCGGCCCGATCACCGAGCGAGTGGCGCAACGTCAGGCTTTCGCCGTACAGCGATTCTGCCCGTTCAAGGTTCCCAGCATGAAACTCGAGCGCCCCGAGGTTGTTCAGGACCGCCGCGATGAAGGTCTGTGGCACAAGACCTCGCCCAACCTCGAGCGCCTGATTCAGATGTGTTCGCGCCGTCTCGTGATCGCCGCGTCGCCGTGCGATCAATCCGAGGTTGTTCAGGACCGAGGCCATCCCTCGGACATTGCTGACCTCGCGCCACAGGTCGAGCGCCCGAATGTAGGCATCTTCGGCCTCGATTATCAGGCCACGTTGCAGGCGGCAACCGCCGAGACCGGCGAGCACTTTGGCCCGTCCCGCAACCGAACCGCCGCCTGCGAGCGCCGCCTCGAACCAGCGCTCAGCCTCGCTAAAGTGACCGTGCGCCTGCCAGAATGGGACCAAGGCTCCGGTCATTCGCAAAGCGAATTCAGGGTTCTCAAGGTCCAGCGCAAACGCGAGCGCGGACCGCAGGTTGTCATGCTCGTGCTCGAGCGTTCTGGTCCAACGCGATTGGTCCGGGCCGGTCAGTTCCGACTCGGCGCGTTCGGCCAGTTGCAAAAAGTATTCCGCGTGCCGTTGTCGGGCGGCCCTCAATTGCCCGGAGGTTTCGAGCATCTCGAGCGCATGTTGCCGGATCGTCTCGAGCATCGACAATCGGCCCTGATGTTCGAGCGGCGCGTTTTGCAGCAGGCTGTTCTCGCACAGGTTGGTCAGCACATCGAGCGTTTCGCCCGCGCCACAGTCCTCACAGATGGCCTCCGCCGCCTCGGGCGAGAAGCCTCCGACGAAGACGCCCAAACGGGCGAGCAGGCCGTGCGCTCGGGGTTCGAGCAGGTTGACACTCCACTCGAGCGTCGAGCGCAGGGTGCGTTGATGCTCGGGCTTGTTGATCGCGCCACCGGTCAGCCAACGCAATGGTGCGGTTAACCGTTCAAGCAGCGCCTCGGGCGGCAAGAGTTGAATTCGGGCCGCCGCCAACTCGAGCGCCAAGGGAAGGCCATCAAGTTTTTTGAGGATGCCAAGCACCGCATTCGCATTGCCCGTCTCGAGCCGAAAATCGGGCCGAACCGCCTGGGCGCGATTGATGAACAAGGCCATCGCCTCGTTCTGTGCGAGTTCGGAGAAGTCCGTATCCAGTTTGGGCAATGGCAACGGCGGCACCGCGTACCGGTACTCGCCCTCGAGATGCAAGGGCACGCGGCTGGTCAAGAATACCTTCAGCCTGGGGCACGCCTCGAGTAGTTCCGCAACCAGCAGGGCGGCATCCGTGACCTGCTCGAAATTGTCCAAGATCAGCAACCTCGAGCCTTCATGCAGTAGACCTTTCAGGCCATCGAGCACACCACGTCCGGCAAGTTCTGGAACCTCGAGCGCCCGCGCAACCGTGCCCGCCACCAAATCAGGATCGTGCACCGCTGCGAGCGGCACAAAGTTCACACCATCAAAGTCATCACAGACCTCAAGTGCCACGCGCAGGCTCAGACGGGACTTGCCGACACCGCCCGGACCGGTCAGGGTGAGCAGGCGCACATCCACCCGACGCAACAGATCGCTGATCGCGGCCAACTCGAGCGTGCGTCCAAACAGTGGCGCAGCAGGCGATGGCAACCCGTGAACCATGCTGGGTTTGGGATCGCTGAGGGTCTGGCGCGAGGTCTGTTGGATGCTGTCCTCCCCAAAAATTGGCTTCCGTACTGGGACATACGCAGCAAAAAGATTTTTGGATGTCGCAGCTTGAGCCGGGATCTGTGTGATCAAGAGCACACCGACAGGGCACACCTCGCAGGGCATACCTCATTGGGCTTGGTTGCTTAACCTTTCTCGAGTCGATCCTGAAACCAACGTTCGCAGAAAGTCCATCGATCACCTGCGGTTTAAACCAGTTTCCATGCTGTTCCGAAGATCAGCCGCGTGAACGTTCCGCGCCCAACTCCCTCGAGACCGCCCGGGCCGCATCGATCACCAAATCCACCAGTTTGGCTTTGGGTTGACCGTCGCTCCAAACGTTGCGCACGCTGCCGTGCAGGCCAATCGCTCCGGCCACCTCACCTCGAGCATCGAAGACTGGGGCGGCCAAACCGACCTCGGAGAGCACTGCCTCCTCGCGTTCCTCGGCGCAACCGTGTTCGCGCACCACCTCGAGTTCTCGGGTCAGCACCGCCGCATCAGTGATCGTGTTGCGGGTGAATCGCGTCAGGCCATCGCTGATGACATCCTCGAGCAGACTGGCTTTGTGGGCCAGGATCGCTTTGCCCATCGCGGTCGCGTGCAAAGGCAGGTTCGATCCGACCTCGAGAATCTGCAAGCTGTTGTCCGGCCTGAAAACGTGATGCACGATCAAGACGCTACCGCCACGCAGCACGCCGACGCGCACGGATTCGTTGCTTTTGCTGGCGAGCATCTCTGACCAGACCAGGGATTGCTTGCGCAGTTCGTTGACATCCAGGTACGTTTGCCCGAGTTGCAACAAGGCCGGACCGATCTGGTACTTGCCGCTCTCGAGGTCCTGTTCGACGAAACCCTCAGAGTGCAGTGTTTTCAGAATCCCATGAATCGTGCCTTTGGCGAGCCCCAAGCGCGTCGAGAGTTCGGAAACGCCCAAACGTCGCGGGCCGCTCGAGAGGCAACGCAAGATGGCGGCGGCGCGTTCAATCGATTGGACACTCATGCCGCTCGCCTCCTCCTTGAAAGATCACGCATCGTGTTGCAATGCTTTCTCGAGCGCCAACAGCACCAAACCCACGCTGGTCGCACCGGGGTCCTGATGTCCGATACTGCGTTCACCCAGGTACGCGGCGCGACCCTTGCGGGCCAGCATCAGCACTGTGTCGCGCTGCCCCTGCTCTGCGGCGAGCCGTGCCGCAATCACGCCAGACTCGAGACTCGAGCCCTCCTGCACGCTGGCCCGCACCGCCTGTACCGCCGGACCGAGCGCATCGACCATTGTTTTCTCGCCGGGTTTGGCTGCGCCCAACTCGACGACCTCGTGCAAACCGGCCTCGAGCGCATCGCCCAGACCGGCCAGCGTGATCTCCGAGGCTGAACCTGCGGCACGGCCCGCGCCACGAAAAACGCTGCCCCACAGTGGCCCACTGGCACCTCCGACGCTCGAGATCAAGGTGTTGGCAATCTCGAGCAAGAGTGCGCCCGGTGTTTTGTTCTCGAGCTTGATGATGTGAGCGGCGACCGCGTCGAAACCTCGGGTCATGTTCGCGCCATGATCGGCATCACCAATCGCGGCATCGAGTTGCGTCAAGTAATCGCGGTTGTCGTGCATGAGTTGCGAGCACTCGGTCATCCAGCGCCGCACGGTGAAAACGTTCAACTTTGCCTCCCAGAAGCCATGAAATCTCGAGCGCAATCATACCGCAGGTCAAGACAGCTTCGTAGGGTGCGCTCTTGAGCGCACCTCCTGCGTGTGACGCTCACCCTACTGTTCTCGTCGCCTCACATGCCCCAGCGCATCGCCGCCGTGTGAACCGGTTGATCCCAGAGGCGTTTTATCTCGTCATCCAGAACGGTCACGGTCAAGGACGCGCCGTTCATCTCGAGCGCGGTCGTGTAATTGCCAACCAGTGATCGCACTATTTTCAGGCCGTGTTTCTCGAGCAGGGTTTTCGCGTCGCCGTAGAGCAAGTACAACTCGGAAAGCGGCGTGCCGCCGAGACCATTGACGTGCAACAGAACCTCGCTGCCCACGTTTGGTTTGAGGTTCTCGAGGATCACACCCATCAATTCTTCGACGATGCTGGCGGCACTGTTAATCTTGCTGCGGCGGCGGCCCGGTTCACCGTGAATGCCAACGCCGACCTCCATCTCGTCTTCGGCCAGCGTAAACGTGGGTTTACCGGCGGCGGGTACGGTGCAACTCGTGAAGGCCACACCCATCGAACCATTCGCGGCGTTGACGCGCTCGCCCAAAGCGCGACACGACTCGAGATCACCACCATTTTCGGCATGGGCACCAACGATTTTTTCAACGATCACGGTTCCAGCCACACCGCGCCGTCCGGTCGTGAAGCTCGAGTTTTCCACCGCCATGTCGTCGTTCGTGATCACGCTGGCGTGTTTGAAATCGGCGAGTTCGGTCGCCATCTCGAAATTCATACGGTCGCCAGAATAATTCTTGACGATGAACAGCACGCCCGCGCCCGTGTCGGCAGCATCACCCGCCGCAAGCATTTGATCCGGTGTCGGCGAGGTGAACACCTGTCCGGGACAGGCCGCATCCAACATGCCATGACCGACGAATCCGGCGTGAAGAGGTTCGTGACCAGAACCGCCACCGGAGATCAGCGCAACCTTTCCGGGTTTGAGGTGCTGGCGAATGACGAAGGTCGGTTGCTGCTGAATGCGAACGAGGTCCGAATGTGCCGACGCGAAACCGTTCAAGCTGTCGGTGAGGAAACTGTCGATGCCGTTGTGAAATTTTTTCATGATGACTCCGTATTCAACAAAATCGGCGATGCCTCGAGAAGAAATTTTTGTGCTCAACCAATACTAATCGTCGGCGGCCTGCAATGCACCCGATGCGAGGTGATCGCAGATTGCCGCGATAATCACCTGACTCGAGCGAGCACCCGGATCGATATGACCAATCGCACGCTCGCCCAAGAATGATGCGCGGCCTTTGGTAGCAATCATTTCTCGAGTCGATTCCATTCCATTCTGTGCCTCGAGCTTCAACGCCTCGAGTAAGGTTGTTCCAGAAACGCCAGCGCTGGTGTGTTGCACAAACGCATTCGCCACGGGGATCAGCACGTCGAGCATCGTCTTCTCGCCCACGGTGGCCTTGCCTCGAGCCGACATTGCGGTGACACCTTCGTTAAACATTTTTGCCAAATCACTCGCGCTCGGTGAATCACTCTCGCAGGCTTTGGACATGCCCAAGAGCAACGTGGCAAACAACGGGCCGCTCGAGCCACCAATCGTCTCGAGCAATTTTCTGGCACTCGCCTTCAACGCATCGGCAATTGGTTTCTGCGCCAGATCGTCCCGCATCGCCTCGAGCGCTTCCAAACCACGAATGATATTGAAGACGTGATCGCCATCACCAATCGCCTGATCCAACCCCGCAATTTCTTCCCGATGCTCGAGAATCGCGGCGTGCGCAACCCGCACGCAATTGTTCAAAACTGTTCCGTTCATGCTCGAATCCTTTCGCCATTCGCACTGAAATACAACCGTTTTTCGGGCGGTAAAAACACGTTCACTTGATTGCCGCGAATCAAAGGTACGTCGAGTGGGACGAGCGCACGCACTTCGCTGTTTTGACTCGAGAGCACCGCCTGATGTTGTGGCCCTAGACTTTCAACGACCTCAATCGTGCCAGGAGTGCCTAGGGCGCTGTCTAATTTCTCGAGTTGCACGTCCTCGGGTCGAATGCCGATGAAGGCCGTGCCGTTGGGTGCCGCGTCTGTGCTCCAACTCGCGGGCAGCACATTGATCGCTGGCGTGCCGAGCCGTTCGGCGACGTACAGGGATTTCGGATCGTTGTACACATCCCTGGGCGATGCGACCTGCTCGAGCTTGCCATTGCGCAGAATTCCAATTCGATCCGAAAGCGTGGTCGCCTCGATTTGATCGTGCGTCACGTAGACAATGGTCGCGCCGAGTCGGACTTGAATGCGTTTGAGTTCGGCCCGCAAATCCTCGCGCAGTTTCGCATCGAGTGATGACATCGGTTCATCCATCAAAAAAACTTTGGGTTCCCGCACCAATGCCCGTCCGATGGCGACGCGCTGCATCTCACCGCCAGAAAGTTGTGTCGCTTTGTTCTTGAGTTTGTGATCGATGCGCAGCGAGGCCGCAACTTCTTGCACACGACGTTTGACTTCAGACTCCGGCTGACGGCGCAATGGCGAACGCAACGGAAAAGCGAGGTTGTCAAACACCGAATAATGCGGGTACAGGGAAAATTGTTGAAACACGAAGGTCACATCTCGAGCCGCAGGATGCCAATCGGTCGCATCCTGACCACCAATAAAGACGCGCCCAGAATCAGGCTTATCGAGGCCTGCAACCAACCGCAATGTGGTCGTCTTGCCCATCCCGGTCGGTCCGAGCAACACGAAAAACTCGCCATCATGAATCGTTAAATCCAAACCCTGAATCGCTTGCGTATCGCCGAACGATTTGCTGATTCCCTCGAGTCGAACTTCAGCCATGAGACACCCACTGCCGATCACCGTGAACTCGAGCTTTGGTGTACTGCGCGGTGAATTCACTCTCGAGCAATTTTTCGCTGGCTGTGTCGTAAAGGATGCAATGACCCGGATTGAAGTTCACACCGATGCTCTCGAGCAGGCGCACTTGCAAATCTTTATTGACTCGAGTGCGTACTGTTCCGGCAGTGGTTTTGACCGTGACAATCTGATGCGATCCCAGATATTCAACGGCCTGCACTTCGCCACGCAATCCGCCATCGTTGGTCAGTGAAACCCATTCAGGTCGAATGCCCAACACGACCTTGCTCGAGCCTGCGAGTTGACGCGGCACGTTAACTTTCACACCTTCAACGTTGACGCTCGTGACTTGTGCTGTAACGCTCGAGCCCACCGTCAAAAAATTCATCGGCGGAGCACCAATGAACTGTCCAACAAAAATACTGTTCGGGCAATTGTAAATCCGATCCGGGCTGTCGGCCTGCAAGACATCGCCCTTGTTCATGACCACAATCGTGTCGGCCATCGTCATCGCTTCACTCTGATCGTGCGTGACATACACGGTGGTTGCTCCGAGACGGTCGTGAAGTCGGCGCAACTCGAGGCACATCAATTCCCTGAATTGCGAATCGAGCGTACCGAGCGGTTCGTCCATCAGGAAGGCTTTGGGTTTGCGCACAATCGCCCGTCCGAGCGCCACGCGCTGACGATCACCACCGGCCAGACCCGAAACACTTTTGTCGAGCAGGTGATCGATGTGCAACATCGCCGCGATCTCTTCGACACGCTGTTTGACCTCCGCTTTCGGAAAGCCCTCGTTGACCAATGGAAACGCCATGTTCTGCCGGACATTCATGTGCGGATACAAGGCGAAGAGTTGAAACACAAACGCAATGTCTCGAGCCCGAGCGCGGGTGTAGGTCACATCCTCTCCATCGAGCAATATCTGTCCATCGGTCGGCAACTCGAGTCCCGCGATCATGCGCAGTGTGGTCGTCTTGCCACAACCGCTCGGGCCGAGAAGCACGAAGAATTCGCCGTTTCTGACGGTCAGGTTCGATTCTCGCACGGCCACAAAATCCGTGAAGCGTTTGTGCAAATTGATTGTTTTGATTTCAGCCATACGAATCCTTGGTGGTGAAAAAATCTTGAGGCGGCTCGAGGTTCATTCGGGTAACTTTGTGGCGAAGGCAAACCCGATGGTGCCTGCGAGAATCACGATGAACGAGTAGCTGAACAAGAACATCGAGAACGGTTGCATCAGCATCACCAGTCCACCCAAGATCATGGTGGTGGTGATCGGTTCCCAAATACCGACGCGCCAAATGCTGCGTTTTTTCGGCTGGCTCGAGTCTGATTTTGGTGGAGGAATGGTGTTCATTTGCGGATTGCTCCGAAGGTGATGCCACGCAAGAGGTGTTCGCGCAAGAGAACCGTGAAGATCAGCACGGGCAGCAAGAACAGTGTTGTTGCCGCAGCCATCGCGGGCCAGTCGAGGCCACCCTCACCGATGATTGTTGGGATAAATGGCGGTGCGGTCTGTGCTCGCCCACTGGTCAGCAGCAGTGAAAAGGCGTACTCGTTCCAAGAAAAGATCAGGCAGAAAATTGCGGTCGCCGCAATCCCAGTTGCCGCCTGTGGCAGCACGATTTTGCGAAACGCATCGACCCTCGAGTAACCGTCTATCATTGCGGCCTCTTCGTACTCTCGAGGTATTTCGTCCATGAATCCTTTGAGCAACCAGACGGCCAAGCTCAGGTTGACGACGGTGTAGAGCAAGATCATGCCGAGGTGCGTGTCGGACAATCCGAGCTTACGGTACATCAGGTAAATCGGGATCGCCACGGCTATCGGCGGCATCATCCGGGTTGAGAGGATGAAGAACATCAGGTCGCCCTTGCCGGGAACGCGAAACCTCGAGAATCCATAGGCTGCGAGCGTCCCAAGAATCACACTCAAAAACGTGCTACCGAAACCGATGATCAGTGAATTCGTATACCTTCCAATAAAACTCGAGGGTCCGGCAATCACCATTTGTTGATCTCGAGCAATCTGGTCGTACCAAGTTTCTGGCGGTGGAAGCTTGGCGAGTTCGTCGGCACTGACTCGTCGGCGCGTGGTGAAGAGGTTGACGTAACCAACTGGTGATGCTGGCGCGAGCAGTTTTGGTGGGTACGCAATCGCATCGTTCGGGCTGCGGAATCCCGTCATGAAAATCCAGACGAGCGGAATCAAGGTCAATGCGGCGTAACTGTAGACGATCAAACCGGCAACCCATTTTGCTCTCGAGGTGGGTTGCAATGGTTCTGGAGGCACGGCTCGAGGCGCGGTTTTTGGCGTGCTGTTCGAGATGACCCTCATCGTTGTTTCACCCGCTCGAGGTAACGCACCAGAATGTTTGAAAGGCCATAAATCGAAACGAACAAAATGATCGCAAAGGCGCTCGAGTACCCGGTGCGCCATTTCTCAAACGCCTCACGCTTGAGGTTGATCGAGGCGAGTTCCGTGGTTGATCCCGGCCCGCCTCCGGTGAGTTGATTGACGAGATCAAACATTTTGAAATTCTCGATCACACGAAACAGCACGGCCAGTAGCAGGAATGGCAGCAGCATCGGAATGGTGATCTTCCAAAATTTTGTCCATTCGCTCGCACGGTCAATTTCGGCGGCCTCGTAAATGTAGGTCGGAATCGAACGCAATCCGGCGAGGAGAAGCAGCATCACGTAAGGTGTCCACATCCATGAATCGACCAGCACAATCGCCCATGGCGCGAGGTTGACATCACCGAGCATTGTGAACTCGCGGTTGCCGGTAAAAAAGCCGATGGCGGAATTGAAAATCCCATATTGCGGCTGAAAAAAGTAAGTCCAAAACGTGCCGACCACGGCGGGCGAAAGCATCATCGGCAAGAGAATCACCGTGGTGAGCCAAGCGTGACCGGAGAACTTCTGATTGATCAGCCAGGCCAGCGCGAAGCCCAATAAAATCTGAATCGTGATGCTCGAGACCATGAATTGCGCGGTGACTTGCAAATTGTGCCAGATGTCTTCGTTTCCCAGCAAGCGTTCGTAATTGAGGTTGCCCATGCCGCTGACCGTGGCGCTCGGACGGTTGGCACGAAAATTGGTGAATGATAAATAGATCGTCCAAATCAGTGGAAAAATGTTGAACGCCAGCAGCAACAGCACGGTTGGTCCGCAGAACAACCACGCCAGCCAGCGATCAGAAACTCCTGATTGTGAAGCTCGAGGATTCGGTACGGTCATGGCTTTCATTCAAACTCCAAATGGTGGTGCTAGAGGTGCTGTGTGTGGTGTTCGATGTGCTGCGCAATATCACTGGGTTTCCCGGTAGGGGCGACGCGCATCACACCTTGCGTGCTTTGCACGACGCCCTTACAACCATTCGATATTCTCGAGAGTTCAGATCAAGTGTTTTTACTCAAGATTCAAAACTTATTTGATCTTGCCGTCCTCTTTGAACACCGCTGTCCAATCGACAACCAGCTTGTCCAATGCTTCTTTGGCCGTTCCCTTGCCTGCCACCACGTAATCGTGAACTCGAGCTTGCATGGCTTGCAAGAGTTGTGCGTAGGTGGGTTCTTGCCAGAAGTCTTTGACCATTGCCAGACTGTCGAGGAAGACTTGTGCGTATGGCGTGCTCTTGGTGAATCCTGGTGCTTGCGTCACGGCGTTGTGCACTGAGAATCCGCCGACGGCCCACCATTTCTTTTGCACTTCGGGTTGCGCAAACCACTTGATGTACTCGAGCGCCAGGTCTTGCTTGTCGCTGTATTTCACAACACTGATGCCTTGTCCGCCGAGCGTTGCGCCTTTGGTGGTCCCGACTGGGTTGGCAAAGAATCCTGTTTTTGTGCCGCCGACATCTGGGTCTTTGGCGATGCCGGGGAAGAAGGCGATGAAATTCATTTGCATGGCGACTTGACCGGATTTGTAGGCATCAAGGTCTTCGCTCATGTAGGCGTTCGAGTGTCCGGGTGGTGTGCAGCATTTGTACAGGTCGCGGTAAACCTCGAGCGCTTTGATGGCGCTTGGGCTGTTGGTGAATCCCTCGAGATCGTATGGTTTTTTTGGATTTTCGTACTGGAAGCCGTAGGCGTACAGAGCGCTGGTCACGCCCATTGTGATGCCCTCCGAGCCGCGTTCGGTGTAGATGCCTGCGCCGTAAACTTTCTTGCCGTTGATCGTGCGGCCTTGGAAGAATTTGCTGACCTCTGCAAGTTGCGTCCAGGTTTTGGGTGGTGCGAGGTTGCGCTTAAATTGCGCTTTGAATGCCTTTTGAATGTCAGGCATGGCGAACCAGTCTTTGCGGTACGTCCAGGCGACAGCATCACCCATGGCGGGCAATGACCAGTAGCTCGGTGCGCCTTTGGGCCAGGTGGAGTAGGCGTTGACGGCGGCGGGCATAAAGTCCGACATTTTGATGTTGTTCTTTTTGAAGAAATCGGTCAGTTCGATGTAGTGGCCTTCGGTGGCGGCTCCACCGATCCATTGGCTGTCACCGATTAAGAGGTCGCAGAGTTTACCGCCGGAGTTCAACTCGTTGAGCATGCGGTCGGCGAAGTTCGTCCAGGGGATGAACTCGAATTTCATGGCGATGCCGGATTTGGTGGTGAAGTCTTTGGAGAGGTCCACGAGTGCGTTGGCGGGGTCCCAGGCGGCCCAGCAGAGGGTCAGTTGCTTGTCTTGGGCTCGAGCGAGCGTTCCGGCGATGGCGGCTGCGCTGAGGGCGGTGAGTCCCAGGGCGATGATCGTGTTTCGTTTCATGTGTTCTCCCTTGTGTCTTGCTGTCTGAAGCCGTGATTGCATGGTTTGTGCTGGTCTTGAGATGTGTTGGTGGCACCTCCTTTGTGTTTTTGGGATACGACTGTGTTTTTGAAATACAACCCCGACCCCCGGCCTGAAAGGGCTTCAGGTGGGTGCAGGGGAACATCCTCCGGTCTGCGATGCCGGTGTTTGTTCGGTAATGCTGAACGACTTTCGGAATTTATCAGGATGTCGCAACCTTGTCAAGCACCTCGAGCCAGATGACATTCAGCCTCGGAAACCAGCGGCACCGATCTTGCCTGCGGTTTTGAGTGTGGGTGAAGTTTCCGCTCTCGACTGGCAGAAATGGATTCGGCCCAAGCCATTCAGCCTCGAATTTTTCTCGAGGGTGATGTCAAAACGTTGGGATTGTGCGGGCTCGAGCTTTATTTCTTCTCGCGTTCCCAATAAATCGATCCGCCGATGTGCAAGAACGTCAGGTCTTTGCGTCCGCTCGGCAAGAACATGAATTGCTTGATCACGCGACCATCGTCGTATCTGAATTCAATCGTGTTGCCATAAACGCGGTATGAACCATTGTTGCTGCGCGAGTTTGATCCACCAACGCCCGCTGTGACATTGCCGGTGGATGTGCCGGTGTCCGTGGAGCCAAAAAAGAAACTGCTGTTCGATTCTCGAGTGAATCGACCGTCCTTGCGCAAGGCCAGATCGGTGCTCGAGGATGCTCCACCCGTGCCGACGATGGCCCCTGTGATGCGTTGCGAGTAATACAATAAATTGAATTTCAAACCATCCAACGGCTCGAGCACGCTCCAATTCTCACCATCAATTTTCAATCCCAGATTGGTTTTCGCAAAAGACTCGGGTTTCTCAAAGCCAACCTGAAGCATGTTCCCTTTGAGGGTGTACGTCTCGCAAACGGGAAAGCCACTCGGGTACGCGCGGGCGCAATTCGCATCCTCAAGCCCTTCGGTTTCCTCGAGGTCATCGCTGTAAACGTAACCGTTCTTTTGGAAAATCAGGTAGTTGTAACAAATGCCTTGGCAGGGCAGGTTGTTGTACACATCAACATATTGCTGGCGGCCAAAAAAGTACCTTCCTTCGAGTCCCCCCGATCCCGGTGTTGGCGGTGCTT
The DNA here is from genome assembly GCA_031418155.1 of Deinococcales bacterium. GTDB lineage: Bacteria > Deinococcota > Deinococci > Deinococcales > JAAFIG01 > JANOWZ01. The sequence goes on along the minus strand of JANOWZ010000244.1, from coordinate 11,543 downwards.
TGGCCGGACCAAATTTTGGATTCGGACGTGGCGTGACTTGCCTCAAACAATCGATCTTGATGCCACCTCCAAAGTTGTATTTTTGCTGCCCTGCCTCGTCTTCTTCATAGAACGCATACGTGTCATCGAATTGGCCGCCCGTAAATCTGACATCGCTGTAATCATCACCAAAATCGCCGGTGATGTCGGCCTTATACGTGCCTTCCGTACCGTTGTACCGGTAACGGTGGTTCGCCAGGATCTCGAGTTTGCTTGACATGACCTGGCCCGAACCGTCTTTTGCAACGCAGGTGTACGCGCCGGGTTGTGGGTCTTTGCGTTTGAATTTCAATTGCTGAATTTGTTCCGATCCGCCACGTTGAAAGCAGCGAAAATCAATTTGGTTTTCTTCTGATCCCAGGTTGTACAGCCAGATTTCGGCCCCCTCTTTGCGGTTGAAGGTGTAATAGTGCTTGTCCTTCGAGTTGAGCACCCCGGACGTGAAGTAGAGGTCGTAACCGTCCATGCGGAAGGCACCTTCAGAGATGCTGTTGCCCAAACCAATCCGGTATTTGCGTCCCGGCAAGATTTGCAATGTCAGGCTCGAGGTTGCGTATTTTTCGCCGCGAAGTTCTGGGTAGCAGTGGTACTCGTCCGGGATCGGTTCTCTTTCTGGATTGAGTTTGAGTTTGGCAAATTGCGCGTAATCGAATGGCGGCAAAGCTGGAAGTTTTGAAGCCGGTGCGGTTGTATTCGTGCCGGTTTCTGTTCTCGTGCCTGGGCTTTTCTCTGGAGTTGAACCCGTGCCACCGCCAGTGTTCGTTCCGGCTGGATTGGCTGGCTGTGTGGCGATCAGCGCGTACTCGTTCTTGTACAAGACTTTCAAATTGAAATCAGCATTCAAGGATTTCTCAAGGTCATTGCAATCCGCCTCCGGGTTCTTGCTCGACTGATCCAACTGCGCATAGAAGCTTTCGCGTTTCTCTTCGATGCTGGCATCAATCTTGCCTTTGTCACCACCGACCAGTGCGGTCAGTCTGGTATCGATGTTCGGTAAATCCATTTTGTTGCGCCATGACTCGATCGCCATCGCATTTTGGTCTTTGAGGTTCGGGACGCGCTCATTGCACCAGTCTTTGATCAGGCTCGCGGTTGCGCCCCCGGCATAAATGGTAGCGAGTGCAACCACGTATTTCGGGTCAGGTTTTTGTTGCGCCAACCCGGTGGTGAATCCCAACGCGGCACAGGTCAGCAGCGTCAGGGTGGTCAGTGAAGGTCTGAACAAACCATGTCGGCCCATGATTCATTGTGCTCGAGAAAATTCTGTTCAGATGAGATTGTGCACCACGTCAGGATTGAATCGTTCAACCCGCGATGCTCGCGTCCTCAAACGCGCCATCGCTCGAGACGGCAACCATGATCACGTGACCGGCGAAGACTTCACCATCGTCGTAATAGATCGTGGCTGCGCCTTTCTCGTCGAAACTGGCACTGGTGATGGTCACGGCCTTCATAAATGCCTCGAGTGTCCAAGCTTCCGGCGTGTCATCCTCGTCGCGCCATTCTTCGGCCAACTCGAGCAGGTAAGCGCAGACGTTTTGCCGAAGCTCGAGTTCGTGGTCTTGCAAATACTTGAACGCACTCAGGATGCTTTCCGGCACGTGCTCGGCAGCACCCAACTCAAGCGTCAAGTCAATCTCGAGGTCCGGGGTCAGTTCCGCAATCGTGCTCCACCATCCAAAACGCTTGTCGTATTGAATCGTGCCAAGCGTGTCATCTTCAAAGCTGCGGGCCATGCGTGAATTCTTGCATTCGAGCGTGAACACGGTTGGTCACGGGCCACGTGACACTTTTCGTCCAGTAAAACCAGTATTCTAGCCCGCGTGGACCCCACCCGCCTCAACCCACGGTTTGCCGCATGCACGCGATTGCTCTGGAAATCTGGTGTGCTCGGGGCGCTCGAGGCGTTTGCCAAGGCTGGGTTTGGCGCGAGCGAGGTTTGGGCGCAGCATCTTTGGGAGTATGGCACAAGCGCCGAACAGGTTGCGCAGCACGCCAAAGAACTTGGCCTGAGCCTGAGTTTGCACGCGCCAAGTTACGACCTCAATCCGCTCTCGAGCAACCCAGAAATTCGGGCGATCTCGAGACGACAAGTGCTTGAGAGTTTTGAGACCGCTGTGAAACTCGGGGCACGAGTCGTCGTGGTCCATCCGGGCGGTTTGTCCTCGAGTACCGATGCCGTCGAGGAATACTGGACGCGACTCGAGGAGTACGCGATCATCCTCAACGAACATGCGGGGAAACTCGGCCTGACGGTTGGCATTGAAGGCATGGAGAAAAAACGCTTGCAATTTGTGACCGACCTGCCCGCATTAAAACGCCTTGCCGGAATCCTCGAGACGCATGACCTGACCCATTGTGGCCTGACCCTGGATGTCGCCCATGCCGCCACGATTGGCGACGCGCTCGAGTTCGTGCAAAGCACGCCCAGAATCGTTCATGCGCACCTGTCCGACTCGAGCCCTCACAAAACCCATGCCCTGCTCGGCGAGGGGCTTTTGAACCTGCCTGAAATTATCCCAACGTTGTTAGAACGCCTCGAGACCAGCCCGCACGGTCTGATCGCCATTGAGGGCCGGTACGCCGCCGATGAAGCTCGGGCCGTCGAGTTGGCTCGTGTTGCGCTGGCTGGCTTCTGAATGGTCATTGTGTTGATCGTGATGGCTCAGCCTCCAATGTGCGCCTCACGGCGTAACGTCCGCACCGCCCGAGCGATCTCGGACATGTAACCGCGCATGGCGAAGATGCTGACCCGATCCATCGCCTCGCGCTGACCTCGAGCGACCAGTGCCCAATCGGTATCCCAACGTGACGGTGTGCCACGCTCGAGCGTCAGCAATCCATCGAGGGTTTCGGCCACGGCGAGCCAACGGTCCGCAAGTGTCATGAAACGGTCGCGCACAGCGTTCATGCCCGCAACCGTTTCGAGATCGCCAGCGAAATACGCAAGTTTGATGCCATGATCGGGACGCAATTGCCAAAAATCCCTGGCCTTGCCGATCAAACCAAGCTCGAGGAATTCGGCCTTGTTTTCCGGCTCGAGCAAGAAACGCCATTCGGCGGGCACGTCTGGCAATTCGTGAACACGAGCAAACGGACGCGCCTCGAGCCATGTGCATAAGTTTCGCCAAGCCTCGAGCCTCGTCGGTTGAATGCTGCCCATTCAAGAATTCTACGGGTCCGCGCTGGCTCGAGGATCGGTCATCAGGCTTAGAGGTGCGCTCGATATTGATTCAAATCTGCACGCGATTGCGCCCCTTGCGCTTGGCCTGATACAGCTTCGCTGCTGCTGCCCACTTCGGCATGAACCAAACCAAAACTCGCAGTGACACTCAAACCCGGATGCAACTCCTGCCAGTTGTGCTGCTCAATCGCAACACGAAAGCGTTCACAAGCGGTCTTGGCCTGGGCGAAAGACGTGTCCGGCATGACCACCACGAACTCTTGGCCACCGTGCCGTGCCACCACATCGGACTTGCGGCTCGAGGCACGCAAGATTTGCGTAACCGTCACCAGTACCAGATCTCCCATTGCGTGCGAGAACGTGTCATTCACGCGCTTGAAATGATCCAAATCCAAAATGACCAAGCTCAGGTCGCCCTTTTGACGCATGACCCGAGAAATTTCATACTCCAAAAACGTCTCGAGATAACGCCGGTTGTGCGCACCGGTCAACGGATCTTCCAAGGACAGTTTCTCGAGTTGCCGGTTGGCCGCCTCGAGCTCGTTGCGCCGGTCACGTTCGAGGTTCGCATCGTATTTGAGGCGATCCGTTTCGTATTCGATGTGCACGTTCTGCAATCGGGTTTGCACCTCCTGATCAAGAGCGACACGCTCGAGACCACGCAATGCCTTGTGGGTCTGAATGGTTTTTTGCTGATCGCCCGCCGCTTCGTAAATCTCGGCGAGACTCTCAAGCACTTGGCGTTCGGTGTGTTTCAAACCCAAGGTTTGCGCCTGTTGCAACACGGTTTCCAACTCGAAAATGGCCTCTGGATACTGCCCGAGCGAACCAAAGACATGGCCCATCACGGTTCGCAGGTGAATGCTGGATTCGGACACGGCATCCTTGACTTGCATTTGTGCCAACTCCAAATACTCGAGTGCAGCCCGGTGATGCCCGAGCATGAAATGCAAATTGCCGAGTTCGACCAGACACATCATTTCGCCCTGCGTGTCCGATTGTGTCACGCACAACTCGAGCGCCTCTTCGTAATATGCCTGGACCACATTGACGTTCTCGTCACTGAGGCGATGAATGCTGACCGCACCGAGGTTCAACAGGGTTTTGATCAACAAACGCTTGTCCGGTTGTGTGCGGGCAAAGACCAGCACGCTGTGCAGCAACTCGAGCGCGCAATCGAACTGCTGGTTGCGAATGTACCGCACGCTCAAGGCGGCCTTGCGGTGCGCTATCGCCAATTGATCGCCGGTCAACTCGAGCAGGCGCAAGCCATCCAAACAAAATTGTGCGCCTGTGCCACATTTCCCAAATCGCCATAGACCACCGAAAAACCGCTGAGCGCACGGGCTTCAAGGTCAATCCAACCATGATCTTGGGCCATGCGAAGCGATGCCCGGTGCGCCTCGGGCGCCAATTGGAACTGGCCCTGTTCGCGCCGAGCCCACCCGAGGCTGTTGAGGGCATCGCACCATTCTCGGGCATGTCCGAGTTGCTCAAAGGCGTGCACCGCCAACTCAAAATGCGAACTGGCCAACTCGAAATCACCGGTGTCATAGGCGCAATCGGACACACCGTACAAACAGGTCGCCTCGAGCATGGCATCAGCAGAATCTTGAGCCTGCTGCAACTGTTTTCGGTACATGCCTAAGGCCGCAGCGGGGTCCGATTGTTGCAAACCCTGAAGTTCCTCGAGTGTCAAAACCGCATCCATGCACCCATCAATTTAGGACAAGAGTGCATTTTGAACTGGCAGAAACCTTTATTTTTAACCTGCTCGAGCCTCGAGCAACACGTGGACAAAGCACGTTTTATTGGTGTGTAAATTCGATCTGATATTCCGGCTCAACATCAGCCATCTTGCTCAGGTGCAACCACCCATGCGGTGCTATCCTTGGGGTTGTGACCCCCGAAATCCGCCGTGAGATCATCAAGATTGCCCTGCCCGTCAGCCTCGAGACGGTCTTTCAAGTTGCGCTGGGATTCGTCAATCAGGTGATTGTCGGCACGCTCGGCACGGCCACGATTGCGGCGGTCGGGCTGGCGAACAATTTGTTGTTCATTGGGATTCTGTGCCTGAACGTGCTTGGTTCGGGTTGCGCCATCCTGATCTCGAGGGCGCTGGGTAAGGAAAGTCGGGGTTCTGGCGATCAGGCCGCCGTGTCCCGCATTTCCAGTTTGTCATTGGCGGTCGGGCTGTTCGTCTCGAGCCTGATTGCCGTGCCGCTCGCGTTATTCGCCACGCCATTCCTGGCCTCGGTTGGGGCCGATCCCGAGATTGCACGCATCGCCGGACCGTACCTGAGTATCAGCGCTTTGACCCTGCCACTGATCACCCTCAGCGTTGTCGCCAGCGCCGTTTTTCGTGCCACCGGGCAACCTCGAGTGCCGATGATCGTGACGATTGCCGCCGTCGCGTTAACGCCGTTGCTCGCGTGGTGGTTCGTGATCCCATTGCAGATGGGCGCGGTTGGTGCGGCCTTGGCTGGCGTGCTGACACAAGCACTGCGAAGCGTGATCTTGATCGGGTTGCTGTTCACCAACTCGAGGGGCATTCGTTTTGTTTGGCCGGACGCGCTCGAGGCCCGCACACTGTTGACCACGATGCTGACGCTAACCTGGCCGTTGTTCGTGACCGAAATCCTGTTCAGCGGAGGCATTTTCTTGTACGCCCTGATGGTTGAACGCCTCGGCACGCCAGAGTTGGCCGCGTTTCAAATTGTGGCCACACTCGAGCCGGTATTTATCACGGCGGCGTTCGGCTTCAATGCCGCCGCAACGATCCTGGTGGCCCAAGCCATCGGTCGTGCCGACCGTCCCGGCATCTGGTTGATGTCACGCAGCATCTTGCAATTGGGTGCGATCAGTGCCGCAGGATTTGCGCTGTTGTTTGCGGCCACCGGTTTTTTACTGCCTGTCTTCTTTCCCAACATCAGCCCGCAAGTGCAATCCTGGGCGTTCTGGGCGATCATCCTCAGTGCTGCATTTCAAGTGGTCAAAGTCTCCAACATGATTTTTTTCGGCGTGATCTCGAGCGGTGGCGACACGCAATTTTTGTTGCTTTCGGATTTCGTGACCGTTTTTGTTTTCGGTTTGCCCGTCGCCTACTTCCTGGCCTTCAATGCGCAGTGGGGTTTCTGGGGCGTGATGCTGGGCCGTTTGATCGCCGAAGAAACCGTGCGTGTGTTGATGTTCTTGTGGCGGTATCAGAGCGGCAAATGGTTCAAGCTCGAGGCTGACCCTGAGGTCATCCGTGAAACTGTTCTGACCTGAACCTGAACCGGCTCGAGTTGGATGGGAAAGCTTGGATCGCCCCCGCCGTTTCTGCTCACAGCGTAGAATCACGGCATGAACTTGACACCTGCACAAATCCATGCGACTCGAGCCGCAAGACAATCCCTGACCCCATCCACACGCGGCAGTTCGGACGCGGATTACCTCGAGATCCTGCGCCGCCTCGCACCGATGCGCCCACCGAGTTACGAATTTCCCGGTACGCCCGTCTGCCTGCACGACCGTCACGAATCGAGCGATGGCGCGAGCGAAAAAACCGTGGGTGAGAGGGTGCGCCGCGACGGGCTGGTGATCAAAGGTCGATTCCAGCACGGCCATATCGCCTATGTGCCCAGCGATGAAATGCCGCTTTTCATCGGCGCGTTTCGCAAAACAAAATCGCACGGTTGGGATGAAGAGTCGGTTCTCGAGACCTTGCAACGCGAGGGGCTATTGCAAAAAAAGGACTTGGGCGAAGCGTGTGGAATCAAAGGGAAATTGTTGACATCAGCCTTGCAAAACTTGCAGGCCACATTTCAAGTCTTCGAGCAACAGCTCGAGACCGAATGGGATAACCCGTGGTGCGCCGTGGAAACCGAACACCCGGATTGGCTCGAGGATGTGCCAGAACAGTTTGAGGCTCGACTCGAGGTGGTCAAACGCTTCACGCATTCGCACGTGTTTTCCGGTGCGCAAGAGGTCAAGGATTGGTCAGGATTTCCCGGCAAGGAAGTTAAGGAGATTCTCGAGATGCTGCTTAAACGTGGCGATCTGATCCGGGCCAGCGTGACGGGTTGGGGCGAACATTTTCTGGCCAGCGATTTTAAAGATGTCCCGTTCGAGTCTTGCGTAGCGGTTCTCGACTCGGGCGATCCGCTGGTGACGGCGCAAATTTCGTACCTGAAAAGCGATTTCCCGAAAATGCCGATCTTGAAATACATCCTGATCGACGGTGAAATCTGCGGCGCGGTCGAAGGACGCTGGGGCATCAAAGCGTTCGATGTCACAGACGTTCACCTGCCCAAAAACGCGCAAAAAGGGGCGTTGCGACTCGAGATCATCGAGAAGCTCCGCAGGCATTTCCCGCTGCCTGCACAACGCATCCTCAAATTTGCTGGTGTCAGACTCGACAAGATTTGACTGAAAAGCCCGAGCGAATCAATCTGCGGGGATCACGTTCAAAACCGTGAACTCACCGGGTTGCGCCGATTCGGTCAACGCGACCATTGCATTCATCAACGGCACGATGCTCGAGTCCTGACGCATGGCCTGAACATCCTCGTGTGAACGCCACGAACCCAAGGATTGAAAGACACCCGGATCAAGATTGCTTTGAATCAAGGTCATGGTGCTGCTCGGCGGTTGCGGCAACTCGAGGAACGCCACACACAACGCCTGCCACGCCTGCCCGAACGTCAGATGATGCTCGGGCGCGACACGAAACACAGCCAGGGTCATGATGCTCGAGGGGGAGGCTGGCATGAACCAAGTCTAAAGGTTCGCACCCGCGTTCCGAAAGCCCCAGATTGACGCTTCGGTATGAATCCTCGGGTCATGCAATATGAACACAGCGGACAAGTGCAGTCAAAACCAAAAGACGATGTGAAAAACAAGACAGCGACGGTTGAAATTCGCTGTCTTGAAAAGTGGTGCCGAAGACGGGACTTGAACCCGTACACCCTTGCGGGCGCTAGCCCCTCAAGCTAGTGCGTCTACCAATTCCGCCACCTCGGCTGAGGCTTTGCAAATGTACCGGAGTGGACGGTCTTTGTCAAGCATGACGCATCAAAAAGATCGGTATCCTGAAGCATGGACTCAAGTCGAATCGCGGTCGTTGGTGCTGGAGCATGGGGTACATCCTTGGCGTTGCTCGCGGCCCGTTGCGGTCATGAGGTGATTCTCTGGGCGCGGCGTTCGGAACAGCTTCGGGCGCTCGAGACGAACCGGGAAAACCTCGAGCACCTGCCCGGAATGCCTTTCCCGGCATCATTGCGGGTGACAAATCGACTCGGGGACCTGGACGGTTCGGACGTTGCCCTTCTGGTCGTGCCCAGTTCGTATTTGCTTGAGGTTGCGCATGATTTGCCCAGGGATTTACCGGTGGTCAATGCCGCCAAGGGCTTGGATGAGCAACTCGAGCCGTTGACTGCGGGTTTGCAACGCCAGGGGTTTCAACACGTTGCGGTTCTTTCTGGCCCAAACCTGGCCGGTGAGGTGGCCCGAGGATTGCCCGCCGCAAGTGTCGTGGCGAGCGATGATGCCTCGTTCGCCACGCAGGTTCAAACCATGCTGGGCACGGACAACGTGCGGTTGTACACCTCGAAGGACGTGATCGGCGTGTCGCTCGGTGGGGCACTCAAGAACGTGGTGGCACTCGGCGCAGGATTGGTCGATGGGCTCGGGCTTGGTGAAAACGCTCGGGCGGCCCTGGTCACGCGGGGTTTGCGTGAAATGGTGCGTTTCGCGTTGGCGCATGGGGCATTGGAAAGCACCATGTACGGTTTGGCAGGCGTAGGGGACCTGTTGCTGACCTGTGCGGCCCAGGGTTCTCGCAACCGCATGGCAGGCGAATGTATTGCTCGAGGCTTACCACTACCAGCCCGAGCCATCGAAGGTATTCCCACGGCGGCCCGTGTGGTCGCCTGGGCGCAACGTGAGCGCCTTGAGCTGCCGGTCTGCGAAACAATCCATGCGATGGTCAGTGGCACACTCGAACCCGATCGTGGGGTGGCACGCCTGATGGAACGTGGCTTGAAATCTGAAGGCTGACCCACAGCCCTCGAGAAGTTCGGGTTGTTCCAGCGGGTTTCGGCATGATTTGGAATTGAGGGTTTGCGCAGCAGATCCAAAATCCACGTTCTTTTCTTTGACCGTCTCTATTTCAGTGCCTCGCAATTTGCTGCGAACCGTGATTTGGACAGTAAACCTCAGATGCGTGTCCAAGCACGCGGTATACTCAAGCTGACGTGGCCCCTTAGCTCAGATGGATAGAGCAAGTCCCTTCTAATGATTAGGTCGCGTGTTCGAGTCACGCAGGGGCCACCAAATTTAAGCCGTGCAGCATGGATGGAAATGATGAACGCCTCGAGATCATCCATGCTCGAGGCGTTCGTGTCCCACCGTACTACACGGTTCGGGTGTTACTTGTTTTCGAGCTTGAGGCGCACCTCAATGCCCCACGGATCGCTCGAACGTTCGAGTACGGCTGTGAATCCAGCTTGTTCGAGGCTGTCCTTGGTGGCGTTCAAGCTGGCTTGATCGGGCAGAATCAGATCCCAGGTCAGCAGGCGAGCATCATCGTCACCCGAGGGCGCTGAACCTGCCGCCCAAGTGTTCAGGCCAATGTGATGGTGGTAGCCGTTCGCACCGAGGAACAAGGCTCCAGGAAAATTCCAAGTCATTTTCGCAAAGCCAAGACCTTCGTGATAAAAGCGTGCCGCCTGCTCGAGATCACCGATGTAAAAATGCAGATGCCCGAGGATGGTTCCGACGGGCAAACCTAGCCAAGCTTGCTGACCGGCAGCTTCTTTGAGGGCATTCAGGTCGAGTGGATCACCCCCGCCGATAACTTCGCCTTCGTTGGTGATGAGCCAATCTTCGCGTGGACGATCCCGGTATACCTCAATGCTGATGCCGTCCGGGTCCACCAGGTACGTGGCCTCGCTGTAATGGTGATCGGATTGGCCGACATGCACGCCTTGCGCGAGTGCTTGGGCCAAGAACCGTCCAAGATCGCCTCTCGAGGGCAGCAGCAGCGCAAAATGGTAAATCCCGAGGCGTCCTCGGTGTGGTGCGAATCGAACACCGGGTTTTTCGTGCAACTCGAGCAGCACATTTCCGTCTGGCGTGCCGAGTTGTGCTTGCATGTCACTGCGACTCAAGATCTGAAAGCCAAGCACGTTCTGGTAAAAGGTCAGCGAGCGCTCGAGGTCGGAGATTTGCAGCGTGACCTGACCGATGCGAATGTCGCTTGCTCGGTGACGTGGGGCCTGAATACCAATCTGTTCGGCAGGAAGTTCGAGATACGCGATGGTGGCTGGCGGCATCATGGTTTCCTCCCGATCAACGCACCGGTTGACGGCCCGAAATGGCGCGACCCAATGTAACCTCATCGGCGTACTCGAGTGCGCCGCCGACGGGCAGGCCGTAAGCGATTCTCGAGACGACTGCGCCCAAAGGCTCAAGTTGGCGTTGCACGTACATCGCGGTCGCCTCACCCTCGGTCGTGGTGGCCGTGGCAAGGATCACCTCAAGCGGCTTGCCTTCGTTGCCGACGCTTGCCTGAACCCGTTTGACCAGGCTGCCAATCTTGAGTTGTTCCGGTCCGACCCCATTCATTGGGGATAACGCCCCGTGAAGCACGTGGTACAACCCGCTGAACTCGCCGCTGCGTTCAATGGCGATCACATCCCCAGCCTCTTCAACCACACAGATCAGGCGTTGATCGCGGCCGCCATCCGAACAAACGCCACACAATGGCGCGTCCGTGATGTTGAAACAGGTTGGGCACAAGTGCAGTTCGCGTTTCGCCTCGAGCAAGGCCGCCGCGAGCGATTCGACATCCTCTTGCGGACTGGCAAACAAATGAAACGCGAGCCGTTGCGCACTTTTCGGGCCGACTCCCGGCAACCTCGAGAGTTCACGGATGAGTTGAATCAGGCTGTTGGGGTATTTCATGCGATGTTTAACGCATTCCTGGCATTCCGCCGAGGCTGCCCATGATCTTCTGCATTTCGGTTTGTTGCGCTTCGACGGCTTTGCTCTGCGCGTCCCGAATGGCGATCAGGATCAAATCCTCGAGCGCTTCGACATCGCTTGGGTCAACCACCACCTTATCGATTTGCACGCTTTGGATTGTGCCGGACCCGTTCGCGGTGGCTTTGACCATGCCGCCACCGGCAGATCCTTCGATCACGAGCGCCTCAAGCTTTTCTTGCATTTCGCCTTGGGCGGATTGGGCTTTTTGCATTTGCTTCATCAGCTTTTGCATGTTCATTCCCGGATCATACCGTGAAATTGTGGACTGGACTTCTGCCCCATGATGAAATCT
>JANOWZ010000243.1:0-8764 GCA_031418155.1 Deinococcales bacterium | reverse complement strand
TGGAGTGAGGTTGGTGCGGATGCGAAAGCGTTCGCTCGGGGGTTGTGGGCTTCGCGTCGTCGGGTGGTGGAGTTTGATCAGGTTCGTTTGACAGCATTTCCGAGGGCAGCTTGATCGTTGTCCCATTCTGCGGCTGCACCCTTTCAAGGTCATCGTCATCGCGTAAATCACACACCCAAGCGTTGATCTCGGTGCCACCATCAGGGAAGGTCTCGCATGCCCAGGCAAGCTCAGACCGCAGGCTCAGGCTTCACTGGTGCACGCGACCTCGATGAAAAAATTACCACCAGGGCATTTGAAGTGAAAGGTCCACGATCCCCACGCATGCTCAGGCGGCTCGAGTTGCAATCCGTCCCGCGTGAGACGCTCGTGCATCGCTGTGACATTGGCTTCGGTTTCCAAATCGAAGCCAATGTGAAACAACTTGGGGTAACTCGCGCTTGAGCCTTTCATCAGGTTGACGTGCATGTCCGAATCATCGGTGAGCACCGCCATTCCAGCGTTGTTGTCCTCGAACATGTCCCGGTATCCGAAGTATTTCTTGAAGAACGCGCTGGCTTCGAGGACGTTGTGGACGGTTAAGTTAACGTGATCCAGTTTCATTGTTGCCTCCTCGTGAACTTGAACTGTTCACTGAGGTCAGCGTAAAACCATAGCCCGTCAGCTATTGTCGCTTTATCATTGGCAGCATGTACGACCCATCCATGCGCGTCCTGACGGTGCTCGAGGTGCTACAAGCCAAAGAGCGCGTCACCGTTTCGGAATTGGCGGCACGTCTCGAAGTCAGTGATCGCACGGTGCAACGTTACGTCGCCCGCTTACAGGACCTTGGCGTTCCGGTCAGTTCGACCCGAGGGCATGGCGCGGCGTACCGCCTCAAACCCAGTTTTCGCATGCCGCCAATCATGTTCAACACCGAGGAAGCCTTCGCCGTGGCGCTTGGTTTAAACGCATTGCAACACGTTGGACTGACCGCGCTAGCACCCGCCGTGACCGGCGTGGAAAGCAAACTCGAACGCATCCTGCCCACCGCGATCTGGGGGAGAATGCAGGCGGTCACCAGCGCGTTACAACTCGAGAAATCCCCGTGGGTGACGCCAGTAGACACGGCGCTCGTGACCACACTGACGGAAGCCATCGAGTCGCGGGTCCAAGTGGACATGCACTACGCCAATGGGCGCAGCAACTCGAGCAGCCGCACGGTGCAACCGCTGGGCTTGGTGCGCGACGACGGCACGTGGTTTTTGTCAGCGTATTGCTTGTTGCGTCAAGATTTGCGATTGTTCAGAGCAGACCGCATCCTCGAAACGCACGTTACGCAGGTATCGTTCACGCCACCACCAGATTTTGATGTGCGTGGCTTCACAACACGACGACTTCAGGACATCCCCACAAGCTGGCGCGTTGAAGTCTGGCTCGAGGCGACATCACAAACGCTGCGGTACGACCTCCTGTCGACCCGAGCGGACCTGCACGAGGAATCAAATGGGTTCGTACTGCGCTGCGGTGTGAACGACCTCGTGGGTTTCGCGGCACGGCTCTTGGAATTGGGTTGCCCTTTCAAAATTCGCGCACCGCTCGAGTTGAAAGCGGCGTTCGGAACCCTATCCGAGCGTGCAGCGCAAGTATACGCGACAGAAACTTGAAACTCACGCGGTCATACACGAGACGTTCTTGAATGTGAAAACACCAGGGGCAGTAAGTCGTCTCAGATCTCTGACATGCTCATGGCACACCTGCACATCAGCCAAGAATATCGCACCAGCCGGCAGAATCACCCCAGCCACATCGCAGGTAAGTCCACTTGTGGCAAAATTAGTCCATGTCGGAACTGGTCAACATTCACGCCTCCAAAACCCAGCTTTCCAAACTGATCGAACGCGCCCATCGCGGCGAAGAAATCATTCTGGCCAAAAATGGCAAAGCCTACGCCCGCCTCTTGCCCCTCGAACCAGACCTGACACCACGCACGCTCGGATTTCTCGAGGTCACGCTCAGCAATGAGAGCACCCAGGCGCTCCTGGCCCCGCTGAGTGCAGACGAACTCGAGCATTGGCAGTGAAGCTGCTGGACACCCACACGTTGATCTGGGCGCTGGGCAACACCAGCCAACTCTCATCTCGAACTGGAAACAGAAAATGTGACCACGGGCACTCATCATCACCTTCTGGGCCACTATGTGGAACTGGAGAAGGAGGTTCGGGTGCGCAAACCCAAAGCGTGCAGTGCTCGCGGAAAGCTCAATGGATCGTGGCACCTCGAGCCGAAGCATCTTGCCGCTGTTGATTACTGCGCATCATCGAATGCCTTCTCGAGTACCGCCACCTCGAGCTTCTCCATCTGCATCATCGCGTCCATCACCGCTTGCACCTTCTTCTTGTTCTGATCGCAGGTGAGTTCGAGGAAACGCTTTGGAATGATCTGCCACGTGAGTCCGAACTGATCGGTGATCCAACCACATGCCGTTGGGGTTGCACCAGCGCTGACGAGCTTGTTCCAGTAATCATCAACCTCCGCTTGGTCCTCGCAGGTGACGAAGAGCGAGAATCCTTGGGAGAACGTGAAGTACGAACCACCGTTGTAGCCCATGAATGACTGGCCACCGATGACGAACTCAGCGGAAGCAATGGGGCCATCACTCCCGGTGCGGGCGGTACTTTTGATCTTGGAGTCCGGGAATGTGGTGGTGTAGAACGCAATCGCCGCCTCGAGTTGGTCGTTGAACATCAGGAATGGTGTGACCTTGGACTTGTGTGTCTCCTCTTTTCGTGTCTGTGCTGAATTTTGTTCCACTGAAGGGCACACTGGTTGGCTTTCGTGAACGTCGTCAGGGTGAGGGAGCAGCAAAGCCTTCTTGAATGCCCATCAGCAAGGAACGTGAGTGGATTGACAACATTGCTTTGAGAGACCGTTGGATCAGATCGACGAGATCAAGACCGTCCAACCCTCGCGCCGAGGGCGGCGAGAAGCTCGTCGAGTTGATTGAAGGTCTCGTCCATATCCCCACTCGTGCTCCCGGAGGCAATGGCTTCGTCGAGTGCTTCCTTGGAGGGATAGAGGTCGTTCATGACGACGTGAGTCCTGCCTGCTTTCTCCTCGAACGTGACCGTGGTGACTTGCCCAAAGCCACCTGCTTCTTCATTGGTCCAGACCAGGCGCGACTGAGGTGTCACCTCGAGGTACCTGCCGTGGAACGCCATGGGCTCCCCGGCAGCAGGGTGCTTGAACACGAGGCGGTACACACCGTCCACGCGAACATCGAGGTCGCAGGACAGCAGGGTCAGCCCAGCCGACTTTGGAACCCACCAGCGTTGAAACAACTCGGCCTGGGTCCACGCCTTGAACACGAGGCGCACCGGGCCGTTGAGGGTTCGTGTCACGACCAGTTCACGCTCGGACTTCCGTTCTGCCGTCGTGTGGTCCTTCGTTGGGCTGGTCCCACTATCTCTTCGTTCGTTCATCGACTTCCTCCTTGTGTTTCAATTCCTCGACGACCTTCTCCAACTCGTCGAAGCGTTCGTCCCAAAGCTGGCGGTACTGTGCGATCCATATCATCTCTTCTTCCAACCGGCGCAAGCCCAGCCTGCATGTCCGCACACGACCGACCTTTTCTGTTGTGACGAGCCCCGCCTGCTCCAAGATGCCGACATGTTTCTTCATGCCGGTGAGGGTCATGTGGAACCTGTCAGCAAGGGTCGTGATGGAGGCATCTGCGTGTCCGAGTTGTTCCAGAACGCCGCGTCGGGTGGCGTCAGAGAGCGCAGCGAACGAGGTATAGAGGCGGGCTGTCGTATAGTGAACCATATGGTTCACTATAATGCAAGTACTGGCAGGATGCAACTCGAGGTCGAACGCATGAGTGTCATCAAACCTAGAAACATAGAAAACTAGACACAATCTAGATTTGAAGAAAACTAGATTCATAGGCTACACTCGAGCCATGCCCATCCTCGCAGTCCTGTCCCTCAAAGGCGGTGTCGGCAAAACCACCACCGCCATGCACCTCGCAGCCGTCATCGCCGAACGCGGCCTGAACCCCATCGTCATCGATTGCGACACCGAAACTAGCGCCGTGCGCTGGGCCACCCGCGCAGGCGACGATCTCGGCTTTCAAGTCGAACCCGGCGACACCAAAAAACTCGCCGTACAACTCCGCGCACACCAAAAAGCGGGCCGCGTCGTCATCGTGGACGGACCACCGAACAACCGTGAAATCATCGCTCGAGTCGGACAGATGGCCGACGTGGTACTCGTACCAGTCAACCCGACTGGACTGGACCTGGACCGCCTGAACCCAACGCTCGAACTGCTCGCCGATCTCGAGGCTGCCAGGGGAGAGCTACCCGCGTACATCCTCTTCACGCGATTCAGCGAACAACGCCGCCTTGACCGCGAAGCACAAGAAGCCCTCGCGCAATTCCCAGTTCTAGATCAACGCATCCGACAATTGACCGCCTACGCCAGCGTCTTCGGCGGCACACCCACGTACTTAGAAGAGTACGCGCACGTCTGGGACGAAATCGCCGACGAATTCAAACCCGAAGCCCTCACGCGCATGACCGCAAAGGCGAAAACAACATGAACAAAGCCAAACGCACGCCCCTCGGGAACCTCGTTGGTCGCAGCGCCGAACCCATCACGCAAGCCTCGAGCGCCACAACAGCAGCGAACACCCGCAAACCAGCAACACGCGCTCGAGCGTCCACACCCAAAAGCAAACCAGACGTGCAAAAACAATTGAACGTCCTGATCCCACAAGAACTGCACCGCAGGGTCAAAGTCAAAGCCACGCTCGAGGGGAAGAACCTCGGGGCGCTGGTCGAAGAACTGCTCGAGGAATGGGCAAGGGAGAGGTAAGCGCGACCGGTCATATCAGCGACCCAATTCATCCTCGAAAACACATCAATCATGGGTGAACACTGGCCGGGTTATTTCAGCTACTGCTCGAGACATCAGTTGCAGGCCGACATTGACGGACACATTTTGTTCACCAACTTATGCGCAAGTTGTCTCCAGTTCATGTAAAATAGGCCAGATTCCTCTCTGGCGTTCGCGGGGCTGAAACCACTCGCACGAGATCGGAACTGGGCTTTTCATCGAGTTCTTCTTATCAGCCGTTCGAGCGGCGACGGAAGAACTCGACGTACCAAGCCCACAACTCGAGTTTCACTTGACCTCTAAAACCAATGAACCTGCCAAAGCCCTTGAGGCTCAGGCTGAGAGGTTTTGAACACACGGTTCATGACAGTGTTACAGGCTCGAGACCAACCAGTTTTTCGCTCAGTGCCCAGAGCCGTTCCTGGTTGTCTTGATCGTGAGACAACTCACTTGAGGTGGTGATCTTGCCATAGCTGTAAAACGTTCCATTCGCACCGGCATAATCGGCATCAAGGGCGATACGGGCGAATTCGTCACCAGATTCTTGTGGCTTGCGCGCGAACGGCATCCAGTCCAGCACCTCGAACATCAACTTTGAAAATCCTGTCCTGCCAACCATCAGGGTTTGCGGCACAAACCCTGGACAGGCTGCAACGGACGTGACCCCTGAACCCTCAAGCCGACGTGCAAGCGCATAGCAAAACCAGAGGTTGGCGAGTTTGGTGCGGTTGTAAAATGCGCCCTGATCGTAGGATTTTTCGCCCTTGAGGTTGTCCCAATCAAAACTTTTTGCGCCCGTGTGTCGCAACGAAGACACCGTGATCACACGCGATGGCACGGAGGCTTTCAACACAGGCAAGAGCAGGTTGGTCAGCAAAAAGTGCCCAAGGTGGTTGACGCCAAAAAACGTCTCAAAACCGTCTGGGGTCAGCTCGAGCTTGCGCTTGGCATTGATCGGTCCGGCGTTGTTGATCAGCACATGCAGTGCGCGACCTGAAGCGCGGTATTCGGCAGCAAAAGCCCGCACGGACTCGAGCGAGGCCAGGTCAAGTTTCATGACCTCAATCGAGGCGTCTTTGAACGCGGCCCGAAGACTCGAGGCGGCCTGTTCTCCGCCCTTGAGGTCACGCACCGCCAGAATGACGTGAGCGCCCCTCGCGGCCAGCGCTCGCGCCGTGGCGAAACCAATGCCACGATTCGCCCCGGTGACAATCACAGATCGTTGTGTGTTCATACCTGGAGTCTAGTCCAGTGCCACAGATTTCGGACCAGTGCAGGAGGAAGCACAAACAATCGGCCCCAGATTTCTCTGGGGGCGAGATTGCAGCTACTGGTTAAAAACGTGCTTCAAAACCAAGTGGCCCACAATAATCGCGGTCACGTGAGTGAGAACATTCTCGAGCCTTGATCGCCAGCGTTCAGGCAGCAGCCTTTGCAAAATAATCATCTCCTTTGGAAATCAAAGGTCGTAATGATTTTGCTCGCAACAGATGTCGGCTGAAATCACACCTGTATCAAGGCCAAGATCAAGAACCCAACGGCATCACATCCAGCACGTCCGGCAAACTCTTCACGGCGTTCTCGAGTTGCTCCGAAGTTCGCTGCACATACAACCGTGTCGTGTTGATGCTCTCATGCCCGAGAATGTCCATCACCTTGTCGATGCTCACGCCCGCCTCAATCAAGGCGCTCGCGTAACTCGAGCGGACTGAGTGGACTGAGCGGTTAAATTTATTTGACTGTGATATAGTAGTCACATGACTGCTGCCTTGAAACCTTCAAAAGTCTTCACTCCAAAACGCCCACACGCCGATGTGCTCGGCGCAAACGCACTCGGCGTGCACGCAGAAAGCACTGACGATCTCGTGCAAGCCATCGAAAAAGGATTGCCGTTCAAATCCCTCGAGAACGTCGCCGCCGCCTTATTCCTGGTCACCGGCATCGTCCTGAACAGCAGCACCATCCGAACCAACAAAACCGAGGGCAAAAAAGCCAACGAATCCCTCTGGGCCGCTGGCCTGATGCTCGCCGTTCTCATCGGCATGAGCGAAAGCACCTACCAACGTCGCAAAAAAGAGGACAAACTCACCCCCGGCGAATCTGAAGGCATTTACCGTTACGCCGCCCTGCTCGAACGGACCAACACCGTTTACGGCAACGAAGAAAACGCTCGAGTCTGGCTGAACTCACCCGTGCGAGCCCTTGGCAACCGCGTTCCACTCGAGTACGCCCGCACCGAACCCGGCGCGAACCTGGTCATGCAAATTTTAGGTCGTCTCGAACACGGGTCTTACTCTTGAAGGCGTACCGAATTTGCAAAACCAAATACTTGTCCTCAACACTCTCAGGATTCGGCGCTCGAGAGTACGGTGGTCGCTGGAACAGCGTTGGAACGGGTGTCGTTTACCTCTCAGATTCCATCTCGCTCGCCACGCTGGAAGTACTCGCACACACCGATGGTCACACCGTCCCAGACGGTCCGCACAGCGTCCTCACGGTTGAATTCCCAGACGATGCCTTCGAGGTCCTCGACTCGAGCGTGCTTCGACCAGGCTGGCAATCATCGCCCGCACCAGAATACTTGGCGGCATTCGGAGACGAATGGGTGGCCGTTGGTGAAAAACCATTGTTGAGGGTCCAAAGCGTGATCATTCCGCAAGAATTCAATTTTGTTTTCAACCCCAACCACGCAATGGCAACACAACTCAAAGAACTTGAATCACAAGCGTTCTCGTTCGACTCGAGACTGCGATGAAAACCGGGATAGCAGAACGTCACTGATTGGTATTAATTTTTCAACGGCATGACATCGAGCACGTCCGGTAAACTCTTCACCGCACTCTCGAGTTGTTCCGAAGTTCGCTGCACGTACAACTTCGTCGTGTTGATGCTCTCATGCCCAAGAATGTCCATCACCTTGTCAATGCTCACGCCCGCCTCGATCAAGGCGCTCGCGTAACTCGAGCGCAACTTGTGCGGACTGAGCGGCCCAAGACCAGCGTCCACACTGCGAGCGTTGACCCTGCGGCGCACCCCGCGATCCGTCAAGGTTTTCCCTCGGGTCGTGCCGGTCAATTGCACCCAAACGAACGGTGTAGAACCACCCTCGAGCTTGCGTCGCCGAAGCCATTGAAACAACGCCCGTTGTGCCGTGTCCGAAAGTGGAACCATGCGTTCCTTGTCGCCCTTGCCGATCACCCGAACACTGACCGGCGTTTGAAACCCATCCACCTCCGTCTTGTAGCGCACATCCTCGAGCTTCAAGCCCAGCGCCTCATTGATGCGCAAACCCGTCCCGTACAAGAACGCCACCAGGTTCACATCCCGGAATTGCTCATTGACCCTCGAGTTCTTCGCGCATGAGGCCAGAAGCTTCTGCATGTCATCCGCCCGCAAATACTTCGGCAATCGCTTCGGCAATTTTGGTTTGCCCACCGTGGCCGCCGGGTTGCTGGCGATCACCTGGGCGATTCGATGCAGGTACTCAAACCATGACCGTAATGAACTCACCACCCGGTGAAAGCGTCGCGGCCCGATCTCTGGGTTGTCCGCCATGTACGCCCGGATGTGCTGGGTTGTCACCATGCCCCAATCCGCAGGATTGACCACGTTCTCGCTGATCCAAGTCTCGAAGCGTTTGACATCTCTCGAGTACGCGGTGATCGTGCTGGCCTGCCTGCCCTTTTCGGTGGCGAGGTAATTCTCGTAGGTCTTGACATCAATAGTCTGGAACATTTTCAGTAGTTGTGTTCACGACGTAAACGACGTTTTCTCGAGTTGGCGACAATTAACGCAAGGTCAGGGCTTTCGCAATAGTCCGGTAACTTTTTAAGAAAGTGGGAGCCATCCCATAAGCTGTGAGTGACTAAACAAACGCTCCAGAACG
>JANOWZ010000242.1:0-6634 GCA_031418155.1 Deinococcales bacterium | reverse complement strand
TATAACCCCTGTGCTCCATCCTCGAGCAAGGTTTGATCGAGCGTCTCGAGGAAGAAATCGATGTCGGCTTTGGTGATGACCATTGGGCCGCGCAATTTCAGGACGTTGTGATACGGGCCGTCTGTGCCAGCAAGAATGCCGCACTCACGCAATCGTTCGACCACGTAATCCGCTTGCTTGGCGGCGGGCTCAAGCGTGCTGTGATCGGTCACGAACTCGAGGCCGTTGAACAATCCGAGGCCGCGCACATCACCGATGATCGCGTGGCTGCGTTGCAATTCACGCATTCCATTCATCAAGTGATTGCCAAGCTCGAGCGCATGGGCTTGCAGGTTTTCCTGCTCGAGCACATCCAAGACCGCCATGCCGACGGCGCAGGAGACGGGATTGCCGCCGAAGGTCGCAAAGTATTCCATGCCGTTGTTGAACGAGGCCGCAATCTCGGGCGTGGTCACGACCGCCGCGAGCGGGTAGCCGTTGCCAATGGGTTTGCCCATCGCCACGATGTCGGGCGTGACACCTTGCGATTCAAAGCCCCAGAAGTGTGACCCGATGCGTCCAAAACCGGTTTGCACCTCGTCGGCGATACAGACCCCACCGGCAGCACGAATGCGGCGATAGACTTCTTGCAAGTACCCGTCTGGCAGCACGATTTGCCCGCCAACGCTGGGGATGGATTCGATCATGAATCCGCTCAGGCCACGACCAGATGCTTTGACTCGCTCGAGGATTGGCTCGAGCAATCGGGCGTATTTCAGACCGGCGTTTGGATCGTCACGTTTGAACTCACCTCGGTACGTGTCAGCGACAGGGGCTTTGTGGACCCAATCGGGCAGGCCCATTCCGCCCGGACCTTCAGCTTTGTACGGACTGATGTCGATCAGCGTGGTCGTGTGTCCGTGATAGGCGTGATCGCTGACGATCAAATCCTTGGCCTTCGTGTGCGCTCGAGCCAATCGCAGTGCCAACTCGGTCGCCTCACTTCCGCTCGAGACGAAATAACACACGGACAAACTCGAGGGCAGTTTTGCGGTCAATCGTTCGGCGTATTGCACCAGGTTTTCGTGCAGGTAGCGCGTGTTCGTGTTCAAGGTTCGCAGTTGCTTGATCGCCGCTCGGACGACATGTGGGTGCGTGTGCCCGACGTGTGGCACGTTGTTGTAGCAATCCAGGAACCGTTGACCGTGCTCGTCAAACAAGTATTGGCCTCGAGCACGAACGATGGTCAATGGATTGCGCTTGTACGAAATTGAAAGGTTGCCACCGATGCGAGCGCGGCGTTGCTCAAGAATGGCTGCACCTTTCTGATGTGCTGGCTCGAGCAATGCTGCTGGGATTTGCGCAATCAAATTTGGATCGATGCTGATGCTTTTGCGCACCGCAAGTTCGCTCGGTCGGGCCACACCTGGATACTCGCCACGTTGTCCGAGCAGATCGGTGATGACTTGGAAATGCAAATGTGGCGGCCAGTTTCCATTCTCGGGATACGGACCAATCTCGGCAATTTTTTGATTGACCCCAACCGCTTGACCGACTTGCAATCCCTCGAGTGAGGTCCGCGTTAGATGTCCGTACAGCGTGTAAAACGTGATTGTTTGACCACGATGCAAAACTTGATGCTCGAGAATAATGCACGGACCGTAATCAAGCTCTGCGGTGTTGTCTTGAAAGCTGTGAATGGTTCCAGCAATTGGTGCAAAGACCGGTTCCCCGGCAAGAAGAAAATAATCGTGCGCCATGTGCATGCTGCGGCGTTCGGGACTGTTTTCACTGGGAACCACAAAATCATCGTTGGCATAAATGATGCGCGGCTCGAGGTAGCGTCCAACTCCAACGCGAGCGTCATTGTCACGCATTTGATTGAAAAGTCGTTTGGTGAATTTCTCTACGGTATCAATCTCATCCGGTAAACCCAAATCCGTGCTGGCGACACTGAGGTCAAAAACCTCGAGTTTTTCAGATTTCAAATCGACATCGACGATTCGACCAAATTCGGCCTGATGCTCGAGCAACCATTCGCGCACAAGAATCGCATTTGGAATTGGCTCGAGGTTGCAGGCAGTGCGGAAGATTCCAGTGGCAAGGTTTTCGTGAATCTTCTCGAGGTGTTCGAGCAAAGCCCAAGCGGGCGCTTCGGAAATCACGGCGTAAGCGTCATCTGGGCGCAATCGTTTTTCGTTGGCGCTGTTGCAAACACTGACCGCGAGACGTGTCAGCACGAGCGGATACAGCACCTTGAGCTCGGCTTCCAACAGTGGGCGCACGCGATGGTAGCCGCGCACGACATGACTCGCGGACGCAACCGGATCGGGTTTGCCGAGCATTGTGTAGGCGAGCGCAATCGCCAGATCGCAAATGATCGGCGAATGGACCGCGTCACCAAAATCAATCACGCTCGAGACTCGCGCATCGAAACCAGTTCCCGTAACGATCACGTTGTAATCGTTCGCATCGCTGTGAATCACACCGGTGGGCAGTTGAGCAATCTGAGATTTAAGATCGTTCGAGAATCGCGTCAAGTGTTGTTCGGCAATCGTTCGGCGTGATGCTGAATCGATCTGCTCGAGCAATGGGATCATTTCATCGGCCTGCGCGAGGTTCCATTTGTAAGGCCGTGATGCTTTTTCGTGCGTAAATCCCTCGAGCGCCACATCCATTTGTGCCAGGCGTTCACCCAGACTCTCGAGCAATTCTTTCGTGTGTGGTTTGCTCGCGGCGAGCGTTCGGCCCGGAGCGTAGGTCAGCAGGCGCATCAACCGTGTTTCACCCTGGAGTGTGATTTCACAAATCAATTCTCCTGCGACATTGGCGATCACGCGCTGTGAATCAAGCTGTGGCGCTCGAGAGGCGATGTGGTTCATCACGGCGTTTTGGTACTCGAGCAATTCACGATCTGAACCATTCGCCGCAATTTTCAGGAGGAAAGTTTGCCCCCGTGTCTCGAGTCGAAAGTTCAAATCGTACTCGCCAGCCAGCGCGAATGCCGTGCCCTCAAGTCCGTAATGTTCTGCGATGCGTGCGGCTTCCAACATTGAGATCATGCTTGTGCCTCCGAGAGCCATTGCAAAATGCCCGGTGTGATTTGCGCCATGCCTTTGTACTCGAGGACTTCAGGTTTGACACTCGCCACAAACCGCGCCAACCGTGCTCGCAAACTCGGGTCACGCTCGAGGCGTTCGAGCAATGGTGTGACGTAAACGCGAATGCTGAACAGGCCACGCTCGAGGTCGGGCATGGGGAAAGTGGTTTGCCGTTCCATGCGCAGGTACGAGTGTTTGACGAGTTCGCTTGGATTCTCGAGCCATGCTTGTGCTGCGCTTGGTTTGGGCGAGTGCGGATGGTTGTCCAAACTTGGGTTGATTGTCAAGCCCCAACTGAAGCGAATGAATGGGCCTTTGGTCAGCAAGGCTTTCATGGTGTTGCCACTGGCCTTGAGCAACTTGGTGTTGTCCGCAATCGGTTCGTGGATGCGATGAAAATTCTCTTTCAGTTTTTCTCGAGGGTCCCAACCGCTCGGGAAGCTCACGGATAGGGCTTCGGCGTGTGCGGTTTCGGCAACACCACGCATGATCACGATGTCTTCCTGGCAACTCAGCGCAAGGGCATCGAGCAACCTCGCCACGCCGTTTTGACGCTCGAGCCATGACGCGATTCGTTCGCCCAATGCGGTCGGAGTCAAACGTTCGATCACAGGTTCTATGCGCGTCGCGGCACTCGAGCATTGCAGTCTCAAACCGAGATATTTCAAATCGATTCCGTCTGGCTCGAGTTGGATCAATTCGGGATGGTCTTTGGTGTACAGGCCAAACACGCGATGCAGCGATTCCGCCAGTCCACTTTCGTCATCGGTGTGAATCAACCGGCGCGTCTCGAGTTGCGTTTCAAACAGGTTCAACCGTTCGCTTAAGAAAAACGCGAGTTGGTTGTCTTGCTCAAAATGTTTTTGCTCAAGTTTGCCATTGATGACCGTGCCGAGCGGAAACAGATCGGCTTTCACCTCGAAGCGTGCCTCGTTCATGAAAGGTGGGTCCGGTTCGGGAAGCTGGATCACGCTTCACGCTCGAGCCCAAAAGAAGTGTTGCTGACCGGGGCGATCACGCCAGCATCTTTGATTTGCAACAGCGAAATGCTGGTGATGGTGCTGACCACGGCGGGCTGAGCACGAATGCCCGCGACGATCAAGCGCAAATGTTGCGGCGATGCGGCGCGAACTTTGAGGATGTAACTGTCCTCGCCGTCCACGTCGAAGCAGTCAATGATGTTCGGCTCGAGCTTCACATATTCGATGAACGCCTCTTCCTCGCCAGTGATCGCAGCGGTTTTGACACTCAAGCGCACGAACGCGACCAAGCCTTGCTCGACTTTTTCGCCATGCAATTGCGCGGTGTAGCCAAGAATCACGCCAGACTTCTCAAGCCGCCCAATTCTCGAGTAGACGCTTGGTCCGGTCAGACCGATTTCTTTGCCGATGGCGACGTGTGTCGTTCGCGCATCGCGTTGCAGAATACCCAGAATCTCGAGGTCTTTTTCGTCCAGGTTATTCATACGATACCTTGAAAGTAATCGTAATTTACCTAAGGTTCTTTTGTCAATTGAGATATCTCCAAATGATTCCAATGAATTACTCTCGGTTTTTCTGCAAGCCCAGATCCTGGTCAAAAGGGTTTGTCATTTGGCCTGCCGTGCGTTGCGACCGGCCTGTCGAGACTGGGCTCGATTTTCGATCACGAATTCTGGATCAAATGCGAGAGACCTCGAGATGCCCTCGGCAGTGAGAATGACCTGATCGCGTATGGATGTTGAGATCGGAACCGTTCGATCTGAGCGCAGGCTGAGCCCTATTGCAGCAATAATGTCGCCGTTGTGGTTGCGAATCGCTGCTGCGACACATGAGACACCCCGTCTGGATTCCTCGAGATCGAAGGCATAACCTTGTTGTGAAATTTGCTCGAGTTCAGATTTGAATGCTCGCAAGTCAGTGATCGTCTGTGGCGTTTGCGCTCGCAGACCGGTTTGTTCGAGTGTTCCTTGCACAACCCGCCAAGATTTGCTGGCCAGCAGCACCCGTCCGAGGGCACTGGCGTGCGGTGTGACGGCATTGCCGATGTCACTGTGAGGTGAATCAATGGCATTCGGGCTCGAGCCGAGAATCTTGTCCACGTAAATCAGGCGACCACCGTCAAGTGCGGCCAATTGAACGGTCTGAGCGGTCTGCGCCTCGAGTTGAAGCAACGCCCGGTGTGCCACGTCACGCCAAGGCGTGTTGGTCAGCAGGTATTGCCCAAGGGTGAGGATTTTGAATCCCAGCCGATACTGTCCTGTGACCATCCGGTGCAACAGGCCGATGGTCTCGAGTGAGGCGAGCAGTTGATGCGCGTTGGACTTTGGTATCGCCAGCCTGCGGGCCACTTCACGCACGCCCCATTCCGGGTCTTGACGGGTGAACAACTCGAGCACGTCTCCGGCCTGTCGAATCGTTTGCAAGATCGGCATGGACGCATCCTAAAACGTCCGTACATTCTGGACAATACCCTTGCGGAATGCTCAGTCAACCTCGAGACTGTCCATATTCTTTCGGAGGTCAGATGCGAACCCAAATTGGCATCATGGGCGCAGGACCAGCAGGCTTGCTGCCCGCGCACCTGCTGAATCGCGCAGGCATTGAAAGCGTGGTTCTCGAGTCACGCTCCCGCGAGCACGTCGAAAAGCGTGTCCGGGCCGGTGTGCTCGAGCATGGCACGGTCGAACTCCTCAAACAAAACGGTTTGGGTGAACGCCTCGAGCGTGAAGGGTTGTGACACGAAAGAACGCTGCTGCGATTTGGGGGCCGCACGCACCGAATCGACTTTCCAAGCTTGACCGGTGGTGAAACCGTGACCGTCTACGGACAGCAGGAAGTCGTCAAAGACCTGATCAAAGCACGGCTCGAGACCGGGGCTGGAATTCACTTCGAGGCTGAGGGGATGCGCATTTCCGACCTCGAGACCAGCCCGAAAATCACCTTCCGCGAACACGGCGAGGAACACACGCTTCATTGCGATTTCATTGCGGATCTCTGGAGTGCCCGAATTGAAGCCGTGCGCGATCACGGTCTCGAGCACATCTCGGATGCCGTCATGCAGCGTTGGTTTGGAGCGGATTTTCGGCACGAACAGGCTGCCCTCGTGCGCGGCTATCAGGACATGCTCGAGCGTCAACCGACGGTTGGATACATCGCCACGTGCGAAGCATTGCGTGAATCGGTCTTGCACGAGGCGGCGCAAATGGTGCGTAATGCTCGAGTCAAAACGCTCGTCGTCTGCGGTCAGGACGATCAGAGTACGCCGGTCGCACTCAGCCAAGAACTTGCGCAAACCCTCGTGACGAGACTCGAGGCACGCGAATCTGGCTGCGAGGCCGGGTGCTCGATGGCGACGGTCAACCCGTGCCGGACGCGATGCTCGAGGTTTGGCAGGCGGATTCATCAGGACGGTTCAATCACAAATCCGACCCTGAACACACTCAGGCCGATCCGCACTTTTTTGGATTCGGACGTTCACCCACCAATGCAAATGGCACGTACTGGTTTCGCACGATCAAACCCGGAACTCGAGATGGCACGCCCCATGTCAATGTTCGATTGTTCATGCGAGGG
>JANOWZ010000241.1:0-3898 GCA_031418155.1 Deinococcales bacterium | reverse complement strand
ACGCTCGAGAGTTGATTTGGACCGGTCAGGGTGGTGGTTCCAAACGCGCCGGGGGCAACCGGCGGGAACAGCACCGTGGCGACATCGCCGAGGTTGCTCGTGTTAAGGATGCGAACCACACCGGTACGGCTGTCGTCTTTGGCCTCCTCGCCGGTGGCGGTGGCCTGACCATAAAATTCGGTCACGACCACACGGTCGTTCGAATCATCCGCATCACCGTTGTTCGAGATAGCGACCGCTCGAGGGTTGCGCACACTCTTGCTGGTGACAATTTGCATGTTGGCGGTGTTGATCAACGACACGCGCCCTTCGGCAAACTCGGTCACGACCAGTTTCTCACCGGTTGGTGTCAACGCCAGCCCAGTCGGTTCCGAACCGACATTGACGGTCGCCACCACGCTCGGGCTCGAGCCGTTGATGCCCGAGAGTTTCATGACCGTGCCATCCTCGCGGTTCGCCACGAATGCCGTCTTGTCATCCGGGGCGATCACCACGCTGAACGGTTCCTTGCCGACCGGAATTTCTGCGACCTTCTCGTTGGTGGACACCCGGAAGGTCGTGACCGAATCGTTCTCCGGGTTGACTTGAATCACGTACTTGTCGTCCCCCGTGATCGCAATTGCGCCCGATTTCGAGGGCCGCTTCAGAATCGCTCCTTGATTACCGCCACCACCGCCGCCACCACCGCCACCTGTTCCCGAGTTACACGAAACCAACGTGCCGACCACAATCAGGCCGCACGTCACCGAGAGCCAGCGCCAACCTGCACGCTTTTGCCCCATATGAAACCTCCTTGTTGCTCCAAGACTGCTTGCCCGCTCGACATCCAGAAACCGACAGCCTTCTCGAGCGCAATGCCCGAGCATTCATTCATGCTCCACCCCTTTCGTGTTTGAGCTTTGCAAAGGGTTGGTAACGCGCCGATAACGCGAGGTCAAACGCCTGAACGGTTGGCGCTCGAGGGTGTCAAACGAACGGGCTCAGAGGCTCAAGCCATGAATGAAATTCCAATTCGGCATCAACATCATCATCGGAGTTGTCCCAAACTTTCTCGAGCGCCGAATGGCTGGCTTTCGACCAGAAATCCGTGTCATCCAGCAACGGCGTGACCAGAATCTCGGTGCCTTCCGACAGATCGATGTGCTCGAGAAATTCGATCTTCCCGTCTTTAACGATGGCGCGAACGGTGTTCAATATGGGATTCCTCCGGGAAGCTTAGGAGACACTGTGGCGCGAAATCATGAACTATAATCACGTCATGGACCGCATCGAGATCAACCCGGACATCTGTAATGGCAAACCGGTCATCAAAGGAACACGAATCACCGTGCAAACGATCCTCGAGTTTCTGGGAGCGGGCGACAGCATTGAAGAGGTGCTCGAGGGATACCCGAGCTTGACCCGAAACGATGTGCTCGCCGCGTTGCAATACTCTTCACGGTTGATGGCAAACCATTACACGGTGCAAAAAGTCGCGTGAACGGATTCTTGCTGGACGAAAACCTGCCCGAACGCCTGCGGTTCACGCCAGCCCTACCGGTCATTCATGCCCGTGATCTCGGCTCGAGCCTGACCGATTCGGTAATGTGGAATCATGCCAAAAAGCATGACTTGGTGATCGTCAGCAAAGGTGCCGATTTTTCAGATCGCATCATGGTTTCGGAACCACCACCCAAAGTTGTGCGATTGCGAATCGGCAACATGCGACAAAGAGCGTTCCATGCGTTTCTCGAGCAAGTTTGGCCCGCGATTGAAACACTGCTTGAGCATCACAAGTTGGTCAACGTTTACTTGGACCGGCTCGAAGGAGTTTCAAGCGAAGAATAATTCAGGGCCAACGCCTGCAACGTCTCGAGTTTGCGGGGTGCTGCGGCAACCGTGGGCATAGAATCAGTGTACTTCAGGGAGGAGATGGGCTCGAGTAAGATTTGCCGAATCTACAGTTCACCGAACCAGTAACGAACTGCGGTTTCATTGACACCATCCGAAGCTTTCCAGAAACCAATCGGATAGCCCCAATCATTGCTTCTTCCAGAACCAATGCCACGCTGGTTATGCGGAATGAATTCGTTCAGGTAGCTCGAATGTCCCTGCGGTTGAAGAATGCCTGCCATTCCCAAAACCTCGAGCAAAGAACGTCTTTCATTGGCGTTGCCTTTGACGACTGGCGCAAGAGCCTTCACAAGGTCAGCAAGTTTCCCAGAGGCAGACAGGTTACGAGCCGTATTCAGTAGGGTTTTGAGAATGTCCCAATCCTGAATTGTTGGAATGTGCTCTGGTTGCTTGAGCAACTGCTCGAGATCAAAAGCTGCGTACTCAGGCCAATCAAATTTCAGGCCACCCCATTGAAATCGGTAAAAACTATAAAGGTTCCAATCTGGAGATTTTCCCTTACAAAAATTGCAATGGCCCCAATTCGGTGGCTCGAGACCTACATGATGCTCGGGGAAATGCAAAAGAAAAGAATAGGAACCAAGTGCCGAACGGAGATCCAAACGTCTTGAAGAAAGGCTTGAGACAAAGGCGTTGACAACTTGGGATTGAATTACTTTGCTGCGCATATCAAGAGCCCAAACTACCACTTGATCGTGGCTCATCTGAATGGAATCAAACATGACCCCTTTACTCTTTGCATATTCAAAATCTTCTGGGGAAGTGGGTAATCCAGAAGTCTTCCAGCCCTTTGATGTCCAATATTGATCCCGAAGAATCTGAACGGCTCTCTCGTCTATCACGTCTTGAATTGTAACGCCATTCTCTTCTAGAACGCCCCCTCGAGCGCCGCCAACGCCCCCTTGACATCCTTCACCCCAGCTTGCGCCATGTCGGGCCGTCCGCCACCTTTCCCGCCGCCTGCCTGCGCGAGTTTGCCAATCAAATTCCCGGCGTGCGCCCCTCGAGTCACGGCGTCCTTGCTGGCTTTGACGACCAGCCCGCCCTCGGAGCCAACCACCACAATGTCGGCTTGGGTTTTGTCCATCAGGTCGTCGGCTGCGGCACGAAGTTCGTTGCCGCCCACGCCATCCAGTGCGAGGCGAGCAATCTTAAATCCGCCAAGCTCGAGGTTTTCGCTGCTGGCCCCACCTGCGGTTTGCGCCCGAACGAGTTGTGATTTCAAATCGCTGATTTGTTTGTTCGCGGCTTTCAGTTCGTCTTGCATTTTTTCGATGCGTTCAACCAGCGTTTCGGGCGTGGCATTGACGCTTCTGGAGACTTCACGGATGCGTTCGAGGTTTTCGCGGATGAACACAATCGCGGTTTCGCCACACAACGCTTCGATGCGGCGCACTCCAGCGGCCACACCTTCTTCACCCACGATCACGAACGCGCCGATTTCGCCAGTGTTGCCGACGTGCGTGCCGCCGCACAATTCTTTGCTCGAGATTTCCGTGCCGGGATCGATCACGCCGATACTCGAGACGTTGCCATCGACGCTGACCACGCGCACAATATCGCCGTACTTCTCGCCGAACAGGGCCATCGCGCCGGTGGCTCGAGCTTCATCGATGGGCATGAAGGCGTAGGAGACTTGGAAGTTCGCCTCGATCCAACGGTTGACCAGGATTTCGATCTTGCGAATTTGTTCGCCGCTCACGGCCTCATCGTTGGTGAAATCGAAACGAAGGCGTTCCGGCGTGACCAGCGAACCGCGCTGTTGCACGTGCGAGCCGAGCACCGCCCGCATCGCCGCCTGCAACAAATGCGTGGCCGTGTGATGCCGTTGTGAATCCAATCGCGCCGGATTGACCCGAGCATCGACGTGCGTTTCAAGCTCGAGCGTGCCGCGAAGAAGTTGCGCATCGTGCAAGAAAATCCCCTGCGGACTCTTCTTGGTGACACTGACCGCCGCCATGCCGTGATCCCATTCGATCATGCCCGCATCGCCAACCTGTCCGCC
>JANOWZ010000240.1:0-2567 GCA_031418155.1 Deinococcales bacterium | reverse complement strand
AGCACCTGACGGGCTTCTTGATCCCACAGCGGCACCTGTCGGGCCTGGATCGCTTGGGTCGCTTCTTTGGCATCTGTGGCGTGATCGTGACCTGCGTGCGGATCAAAGCCTAGGGCAGCAGCAGTCTCGCCTTCATGCTTGTTGTGGTCATGCCCGCTGTGGTCGTCGTGACTCGAGTGATCGTGACCTTCGTGCCCAGCGTGATCGTGTCCAGCATGGTCGTCATGATCGCCGTAATCTCGTTCGATGGCTGGACCATGACCGGCAGCCAAGGTTGGCTTGTACCCAATGGCCGCGATTCGCCGCTCGAGTTCCGCCCGAGGCGTGATGCTTTCATCCAAATGTAAACTCAGTTTTTCGGCGGTGAAATTGACTTTTGGATTGCTCGCGCCGGGTGTTTTGTTGACCATGCCTTCGATCTTGCGGGCACAGTCGGCGCAGTCCATTCCGGCGATGGCGTAGTTCAATTCGGTGCTACTCGAGGGTTGGCTCACGTGATCTCCGGGCTCGATTGCTCGAGTTCTGCCTCACGGTATCATATGAGCAGTCATTCAGATGTTCTTGAGAGCGCATTCTCAGCAATTCAAAGTGGCGTGCGAAAAACAACCCGCAACCCACCTTCAGCAGCACGGCTCAACTCGAGCCTGCCACCGTGTTGTTCCGCGACAGCCAGCGCCAGCGCCAATCCCAAACCGGTGCCGGTCACACCCTGCAATCCCAGCCCACGTTGAAACGGTTGCGTCAAACGCTCGAGGTCACTCGCCTCAATTCCGGGACCATCATCGCTGACCTCGAGCATCACATGATCGGTTTGGCTTGAGGTTCGCAACCAGACGTGACCGCCCTCGTACCCGTATTTAATGGCGTTGCCGACCAGATTTGTGACCAGCAATCGCAACGCGGCTGGATCGCCGTGCGTCGGTGCGCTGTGCGTTCCAAGGATCAATCTGATGGATCGCACTCGGGCCGAGCCTGACAAGCTTTCGACCACCTCGAGCGCCAAGTCTTCGAGGTTGACTGCGCACAGTTGCAAGGACTGATTCGTGCGGGCCAAGGCCAATAAACTCTCAACCAATCCCGTCATCTCGAGACTGGTCTGATCAACCGATTCGATCACTTGCCGGTACTCGTTGGCAGTGCGTTCACGTCGCAGACTGAGGCTGGTTTGACCACGCAACAACGCCAGCGGCGTGCGCAATTCGTGCGCGGCGGCCAGCGCAAAGGCCCGTTCACGTTCGATGGTCGCCTCGAGCTTACCGAGCATTGCATTGACGGTTTGGGTCAACCGGGCCATCTCATCCGCACCGGAAGATTCGGGAACGCGATCCTTGTAGCGACCGCTGGAAGCGATTGAAGACGCAAGCCTCGAGACTTGATCGACCGGTCGCAGCGCCCGATCCGCAATCAGGTAGCCAGCACCGAGCCCAGCCAGCAACATCAACGGCACCGTGAACAACAACAGGCGTTGCGCCCTCGAAAGCGTCTCGAGCGTTTCGGCCTCTGAACGCAACGCCTGCACCCAATCGCCCTTTTTAGTCTGAACCGTGTAGGCCCGAAATCCTTTGGTGCTGGTAAATCCCACCTTGAGCGGCGCAGTCACCCTGGCCCGTCCGAGCCGATCCGTCTGTTTTTGCTTGGCGTTGAAGACGACCAGGGTCGTCTCGCCCTGAACCTCGCGTTGCAAACTTTCAGCGTCGGTTTCCGAGAATTTCGGTTGACCCTCGTCGCCGGTCAGTTGGCTCGCGGCGAGCGAGGCGGCATCATACAAACTGTTGTCGAGCATCTCGCGCAGGCTCGCCCGCAGGCTGAAAAAAAAGACACTGCCGGTCACGAGCAGGATCGCACTCGAGAGCAGGGCATAAAAGAGCGTCAAGCGCCACCGTAGGGTCAAGTGTTTCAATGTGTGCCGCCGATTGGCTCGAGTTTTCCGAGTCGATAGCCCGTGCCGCGCACCGTTTCGATAATGCCCTCACCGAGTTTGCGCCGCACAGTTGAAACGTAAACATCGACGACTTTCAGCTCAACCGTTGTGTCTTCCGGCCAGACCCGTTCGATCAAGGCACTGCGCGAATACGCCCGACCCGGATTCAGCGCGAAACACTCCAAAAGCGCGTACTCTCGAGGTGTTAATTTTTGATCAATCCCATTGACCAATTCTTTCGCACCGATGTCCAACCGCAATCCCAACGGCAAGTTGACAACATTGCTCGATCCTCCCTTGCTGCGACGCACCAAGGCGCGAATGCGGGCATGCAACTCGCGGAAATCAAACGGTTTGGCCAGGTAATCATCACCGCCCGTCTCGAGCCCAGTGACTTTGGAATCCATGTCGGCCCGTGCGGTCAGAAATAAAATCGGCGTGTGATCATGTCTTGCCCGAACCACTCGCGCCAACTCGAATCCGGCCTCACGACCCTCAGGCAGCATCACGTCAAAAATAAACAAATCAAACGTCTCGAGTTCGGTCATGTTCAAGCCAACCGTGGCGTTTGCGGCGTGATCGACGATCAAACCATCTTCGCTCAGGCCGCTCGAGATCAGCTTGGCGAGGCGTGGATCATCTTCAA
>JANOWZ010000239.1:0-3033 GCA_031418155.1 Deinococcales bacterium | reverse complement strand
GTCGCTGGACGCACTCGAGATGGCGCGAAGCTCGAGAAACCCATTACCGGGGCTACTGCATCACAGTGATCGCGGGGTCCAATATTCGGCGGGGTCGCACCGCTTAGCGCTCGAGAAATTCGGTGCGATCTCGAGCATGAGTCGTAAAGGGAATTGTTGGGATAACGCTGTTTCAGAGCGACCCAAGCCCGAAGGTGCTGGTGTAGGGTCAAGAAGAGTGCTTTTGCAACGTTGAAATGCGAGCTTGACCTCGAGCATGCGATTGGAACTCGGGCCGAAACTCGAGCGATCATCTTCGAGTGGATTGAAGTTTGGTACAACCGTGAACGTCATGCGATAGCGTGTGTTACACGATGTCACTCGAGTCTTGGCTTTTTAGCACCGACGGTGTTTGAGGCGAAGCATCTCACCCTGTTCTAAACCTCCACAAAAACGCTTTTTAAGAGTGTTGTTCTCGGCTGAAACCCGAGCGTCATGTGGAACATGCATCGTGTAACACACGTGAAACGTGATGCATGATGTGAGTAACGTCAATGTGCTCGTCCACGGGTCTGGAGCTTTTGAGCGCTGCAAGCCCGCAAGGTGCTGAAGTTGCAGCAAGAAGCGTTCTTGGCGAAAATGCGCAGAATCAAGTGGACGAAGCACTCAGATTTTGAATCTCGAGCCCAACCATCCAGAAGATTCGTGCCAAAGGTAGACTGCACACATGAGCATTTCCCGCAATGAACTCGTGACCTGGTTGAACGATTACCTAAAGCTTGAAGGCTTCAAAGACATTTCCCTGAACGGATTGCAACTCGAGGGCCGCGAAACAGTGACCAGAATCGCGGTCGCTGTGGACAGCACGCTCGCCACGCTCGAAGAGGCCGCAACTTCCGGCGCGGATTTCCTGATCGTGCATCACGGTTGGTTCTGGGGCAAACCGCTCGCCATCGCTGGAGCTCACGGCAAACGGGTTCGTACCGCGCTTGAGGCTGGATTTTCCTTGTACGCTGCACACCTGCCTTTGGACGCGCACCCAGAGGTCGGCAACAACATTTCAATGGCGAACGCCCTCAGCCTGAAAAACATCAAACCGTTCGGGGAATACAAAGGCATGAGCATTGGTGTGCAAGGTCGCCTGCCCGTGCCGATTTCATTGCAAAACCTGGCCGATCAAATCCAGAACATCACCGGCGAAATCTGCCTGGTGCACGGCGGCGGTCCGGGCATGATCTCGAGCATCGGGATTTCTTCCGGCGAGGGGGCCGACATGATCCCGGACGCGGCAGCCGCCGGTATGGATGCGCTCATCACCGGTGAACCCAGCCACGCGCATTTCAGCGATTCGTTCGAGTACGGCGTCAACGCCATCTTCTGCGGACATTACGAATCCGAGACTTTAGGCGTGAGGGCGCTCGCCGTCAAACTCGAGGACACGTTCGGGTTGCCGTGGCAATTCCTGCACCTGCCGACCGGGTTGTGAAGACAGAAAAGCAACAGAAGACCAAAGAAAAAAGTAATATCAAGTTGTCTTTAAAACTGGCGGTATCCTTCTTGACCCTGAGGGCAGCACCTGACGGGCTTGGGTCGCTTCGGATACACGACCAGTAAGACGACTTGATTTCTCGTCACTCGCTCACCTCGGATTGAAAGCAGAAAACCGCTGCTTTCAATCACGACTTGGTATTACAACCCGTTGCTCGAGCCAACCTGGGGTTTACTTTCCTCCGCCCTTATGTCTTTCGTCCGACCTTTTCAACCATCTCGAGCGCACGGATGCCCTCAACAGCCTTGGAAAGCACCGGCAGGATCGCCTCGAGTGCGATGTTCGTGTCCTCACTGGGCAGGTTCACGATCAGGGTTCGTGCCACCTGACCGGCAAGACCGCGCCACAATGCCGCCTTGCGTGACTTTTGCACGCCCGCCAGCCGCATCAGTTCGGCCAAACCGGGAATCGGACGCTCGAGCAATTCTTGTGTGACTTCTGGCACGCGCTCACGGATGCCGACGTTGCTGCCACCAATCGTCAGGATCAAATGCAGGTCCTTGCTGGTGGACCATGTGCGCAACGTGCGACGAATCACGGCGTTTTCGTCGGGGATCGTCTCGAATGCCGCCTCAGAAAATTCTTCTGGACTCAAAAGCTTGCGGACGCTCGAGAGGCCCTCAAGCTGGTCGCCAACGCACAACAGGCCAGTCTCGATCATGAGCGTAGTGTACGGGATTTGGCCCAATTTTTTGGGTGAAAACGCACGTCTCCCCTGTTTTCAGGGTTCTTGGGTGATACCCTCGAGCCGTGCGAGTGCATCTGATCACCGTTGGCGAACCCAAACATGAGTACGCCCGCATCGGCTGTGAGGTCTACCTCAAACGCCTCGAGCGATACCACAAGGTTCGTGTCACCCGCATCAAAGACAGCAAACGCGGCGGCGAAACCGCGCAATTCGAGGAAGGAAAAGCGCTGCTCGAGGCGGCAGGCAAGGCGTTTATCGTGGCGCTTGACCCTCGGGGCAAGCATTTCACCACGGAAGGACTGACCACTTGGATGACCAACTTGGCAACCGGCGGCGAGGGCGAAGTCGCCTTCCTGATCGGCGGGCCAGAAGGATTATCCGATGAGGTTCGCACGAGCGCACGAATGCTCTGGGCGCTCTCCGACTTGACGTTTCCGCACGATCTGGCCCAACTCGTGACCTGCGAGGCGCTGTACCGGGCGGCGACGCTCGAGCGTGGCGAACCGTACCACCGATAAGCCCGAGCACCAAGAATTCTTGAACTTGCGGCTACACTCAAGCCATGATCGATCTGGTCGTCTCGGAAGTCGTCTATGCTCAGGACCATAGTACCGGACATATCTCATTCACCCTGTCCTCAACGCAGGCGTTCGAGTGTAACAAGGTTCCAAAACCAGCCCATTCGTATCAAACAGCGCAGCAACCACCTCAGAAAATGAAAGCAACCGACACCCACCTGCCAGGATTTCCTCGAGTACCCGTAACCCGAACTTAAAAACGCTCAACACTGCACGACCATGCGATTTGACCTCTATCG
>JANOWZ010000238.1:0-4859 GCA_031418155.1 Deinococcales bacterium | reverse complement strand
AACGCCAGCAATTACGAGGCCGAAGCGGGCAGCAACTTGCGTCAAGGCGCAATCGACAAGAAACTCAATGGTTCCTCTGGCGGGCACGTGATCGGACGGATCGGCAAGGGTGGCAGCCTCGAGTTTGCCAATGTCTCCGGCGATGGCAACGTCCGCACGGTCAAGCTCTACTTCGTCAACGGCGACTCCAAAATACGGCAAGGCAACCTGAGCATCAACGGTGGCCTCACCCAAACCCTGAGCTTCCCGGCCAAAGGGTCCTGGGACAAACCAGTGATTCAAAGCATCAGCCTGCAAGCAACCCTGAAAACCGGCATGAACCGCCTGCGTTTTGAAAACCCGCAAGGTTGGGTGGCCAATCTGGACCGGATCGTGGTCAGCACCTCGAGCACCTCGAGCACGCCGAGCACACCGAGCACACCAGGCACACCCAGCAAACCGAACACAGGCTCAACCGAAACTCGAGCCGCCTGGTTGTGGCCGTTCGCGCAGGACTCAATCTGGAACACACCGATTGGCAGCGAAGCGCAATACGTGCCCTCCGGCCTGAGCGCCGCGCAACAGGTAATCGTGGACACCAACTACCTGTTCAAAGTGCCCGCCGGAGCGCCAGAACAACCCATCTACATGAACACCGAATGGGACAACCGTTGCAACGGCACGCTGGGCCAACCGCGCTGGGTGCGCAACCCGCGCAAAACCATGCCGATCAGTGACGACATGATCGTGCCGGTCGGCGGCGGCAACAATGCCTCGGCGTTCCTGATGCCGGACGGCAAAACACTGGTGCAAATGAACCCACTGTGCCGCAATCAGGCGGGCGGCCCGGTCTACGGCGAGTTGCTGAACGACCTGGACATCACAGGTCAAGGCATCGAGGGTGGTCACGGCGGCAGTGGCATGAGTTCGATTGGCGGCACGATCCGCAAAGGCGAACTGACCAGTGACGGCCCAATCCGCCACGCCCTGAAGATCACGCTCTACGCCAAACAATTCGTTTCATACAACGACGATGGCTCTCGAGGCTACCGCTGGCCCGCGATCAAAGCCGATGGTTACGCCAACTCGAGCACCTATGGCGGCAAAACCTCGGCGCTCGAGTTGGGCGCATTGATGGCCCTCAAACCGAACCTGACCGCTGAAGGCTTGGGCCTGAAAACCTCCATCGGCAAGAAAATTTTTAAGGCCCTACAAGATTACGGCGCGTACTTGGTCGATGATTCGTATTGCAGTTGCCACAACATCACCGCCGAGCAGGGGGTCGAGGCGGAATTGAAAGCCAAGTACGGGTACGGGATGCGTGGCAGCAGCGGCGACTTCCTGGATGATGTCAACCGCATGTGGAGCGCGATGTCGGTTGTCAACAACAATGGCCCGGACCGCAAAGGTGGCGGCGGTAAGCCTCGGGTGGCGCTCGCACCGGCATTCAAGTAAGACTCAAGCTCAATCAATCCATCGCGGTCCGATCTCGAGCGTATTCTCGGGATATTCGCAGGGCAATGCTTCACGCTTGCGGGCTCGAGGTTGCTCAAAACACATGTGCTCTGCCCAAGGCTCAAACCCAACAAAAACCATAATGGAGATGCCGTCAATGGCCTCTCGCTCGAGAACGTTTTGCAACACCAAGCATTTTCGCACTGCCACAACTCTTCGGACCCGTTGAGCTTGACCGCTCGAGTCGCACGGGTTGATCGAGCTGCTTGATCGACGCATCTCGAGTTTCACCGCAAACCGCGCAATGCGCATGATCGAGCAATTTCGATCACAATCCTCAGTCAAATCCAATTTTACCCCCACCTCGAGTCTCATTTCGATGAGATTTGTGTCTTTTCGCATTGTTTCAATGAGATCGGATATTTGTTTTATTCATGAACACTTAAATTGAATAAAACTCAAACTCTATGCCGATTTTTTCACTTCTGATGAACAAAAACAGGATTAAATTCTGCTCACTTCGCTTTGGGTTGCTTGCCAAACAACCAATCAAAACAAAGTGAATGCAAAAGAACCCGGGGGTTCAGATGTTTAACGTTACAAAAACAGGTTTACTTGCACCGACAATCGCCATGATGTTTCTCTCTATTGGATTACAAGCCTGCAACAACGATCAAAACACCGGAATCAAGACCGAAAATCCATCCTCGAGTGTCTTGGATGAAGACACCAATACAACCGTTCTGAGCGATTTCGTCAATGATCCGTCCGTGACCGTGACCGAAGCCGACTTGGATCAAAGCGTTGGCCTCAGTGCCGCCGCAAGCAACGATCTCGAGGCGGAACTCGTGCCGCAACTGGCCGGTGGTTCTCGGGTCATCAGCCGCAACAACGCCTCTGGCGGCAAGGTCATCGGCTACCTCGGTCGGGGCAGCAGCTTTGAATTCGGCAACCTCAGCGTCACCAGCGCGGGCAGGTATGGCCTGACGGTCTACGTCCTGAACGGCGACAAGGCCACTCGCAAAGCACAGGTGAGCCTGAACGGTGCAACCATCAAAGAGATTGCGGTGGCCGGTTCGGGTGACTGGACCAAACCAAAACGTTGGGCCTTGAAATTTGACCTGCAATTGAAAGCGGGTAAGAACCGCCTCGGCTTCACCAACTCGAGCGCCTGGGCTCCGAATGTCGATGCGATGCGGCTCGAGGGTGCAACAGTCACCCCGCCCGTTGATCCAAACCCAACCGATCCCAAACCACCGACCGATCCCAAACCACCGACCAATCCATTGCCAAGCAACGCCAAAGTGGTGCTCGAAACGAACTACAACGCCTCCTGGGACGTGCCAAGCTTCTGGTATCAGCAGAAATCCAGCCCAACCGCCATCGGTGTCGTTCAAGCCCCTTGGAACGCCTCGAGCCGCGCCCTGAAACTGGCGATCAACCACGGCGAAAACTGGAATGGAGCGGGCTACCCTCGGGCCGAAGTGATGGTCGCCACCGGCAAAAACCTGAACATCGAATACAACAAGCACTACCTGTTCGAGACTGGATTCTTCTTCCCAGAGGGTTCATTCGTACAAAATCCGAACGAGATGCTGGCCCTGTTCCAGATCCACCACGACGGTGGCGGCACGATTCCCTTTGCGATGTACCTCAAAGATGGTGGCCTGAAAGTCGCAGTTCGCAAAAGCACCAGTTCTCCCCGTTGGTACACGGCCCTCAACACCGTGCCGACCGGCAAGTACCTGAAACTCAAAATCGATTACTACGGCTCGGCGGGCAGTGACGGCTCAATCAAAATCTGGATCGATGACAAATTGGTCATGGACCACCAGGGTCAAAGCGCTTACGGTGGCTACTCGAGGGTCGGGTACTTGAAGACCGGGCTGTACGATTACTTCAACACCATTCCTGGCAACTTGACGGTCTACATGAGTGACTTCCGTTGGAGCGAAGTGCGCTGAATCGAGTCGAACCCTGGACTTCTCAATATCGCTGTAAGGAAATAATAAAGTTGTTTACTGAGTAATAGAACTGTTTACCAACTCTGGAGGTTCTGCTACGATTTTAGCAGAACCTCCAGAATCTTTGCATGAGGTAGGCATGTCTAAACGCCCCAGGGTAGTGGATCGTCACACGGTAAAGACGGGGTACAACCGCTTTAGCTTGATCTGTGCATCCACCGACCGAAACTGCCAATCAATCCGTACCGCCCGAACACGCCGATCCGCCACCCACCGCTCCGCCACAGCCGTCAACGCCAAAACATCACCAACCCGTTCACGCAACGCCTGACGAGCCAACGCCGACCACTCGAGTTCTTGCACGTTCAACCAACTCCCATGTTTCGGTGTGAAATGAAACTCAAATCTGCGTGCCAGTGCTCGAGCTTCCGCCGCTGGAAACGCCTCGTACAACGCCGCTTTCGTGTGCGTGTGCAAATTGTCCTGCACCAACACCATCACCTCCGCATCCGGGAACGCTTCAGACAAGCGTTTGAGCGCATGGGCGTAATCCAGTTTTGTTCGCCGTTCTGTGACCCACACATCCCGATTGCCAGTCAATGGTTCGACCCAACCGAACAGGTTCGCCGTGCCCAACCGTTCGTATTCGTAATCCTCGCGTTTGACCTGACCTGGTTTCGGATTGATGGGTTGCAGCACATCACGAATCAACTGGCAGGGCTTTTCATCTAAACCCACCACAGGACGTGCTGGATTGTAAGGACGTTCGTACACGTCCAGCACGTCTTCCATCGCACACACGAACACTGCGTTCTGTTCTGGTGGGATGCACCACTGGTCTTTCAAGTGCGGCGAAAGTTCGTTTTTTTTAAGGTCCGACGAACACTCTCCCGAGCGATACTTTCAACAAGCTCGAGACTCACGACTTGATCTGCGATCATGCGTAGCGTCCAATCGGGTTCACCGTTCGGTGTTTTTGAGCAGGCGACCCTGCCCGTCAGGTGCATGTTCAGGGTCAAGAAGCAATCTTGATGATTTGGGCTTCGACACGACCATTGATTTTGACGGGTTGACCTTTGTCTTTTCGGGGTTTGCGGTGGAGCGTGGTTTCGAGTCCTTGCTTGCAGAATTTCTTGCAAATGCGCTCAAGGGTATGAACATCTACGCCGAGATTTTCGGCGATACGAGCATCCTGGTGGTTGGGACCGCCTGTGTCAGCTTGGAGCTGGATTCGGGCTC
Source organism: Deinococcales bacterium (assembly GCA_031418155.1). Taxonomy (GTDB): domain Bacteria; phylum Deinococcota; class Deinococci; order Deinococcales; family JAAFIG01; genus JANOWZ01. The sequence continues at coordinate 222 of JANOWZ010000238.1, read as the reverse complement.
GAGTGATGGCTTGGGCTGGGTGCTTGCCAGTGCGGGTGAAGCTGGTCAGGAATTGGCGTTGTTCGTCGGTGAGAGTGACGGTGTGTTGTTCTCCCGGAGCACTCGAGCATTGTGCCCCTCCTGTTTTCATCTTCCTTAGTTTGAATAATGTAAAGTTTATGTATTCAATGATAGTTCTGAGATTTGAGGAGGGCACGACATGAAACACCCCAAAACAGCCAT
>JANOWZ010000237.1:0-6775 GCA_031418155.1 Deinococcales bacterium | reverse complement strand
ATTGGGTTTGATGCTCGAGATCGAGTCATCTGGTCTGGTCGTTTGAACAATGCGGCCCATCACCGCACAAGGAGGATGTATGCGAACGAAATCGGGGCTTACTCTCGCAGTGCTGGCCGGTGTTGGCCTGATCGGTGTTGGTGCGGTCATGGCGGCCACACCCAAAAACACTTTTGTCGAAATCCTTCAGGACATCCCCGCCACGTTGGACCCATCACAGGCGTATGACACGGGCTCGGCTCAACCGATTGAAAATGTCTACGAACAACTCTTGGGCTACAAGGGCGCGGACATCAAGGCGCTCGTGCCTCTGGTGGCGAGCGATTACAAGCCATCGCAGGGGGCGAAAGTTTGGACGTTCACGGTTCGCAAAGGCATCAAGTTTCAAAACGGCGACACGTTGACCTGCGACGACGCGGCGTACACCTTTCGTCGTGCGGTGATCATCAACAACGCGAACTCGTGGGGTGGAACAGTCCTGGGCGGAACGTTGTTCGGTTCGACCGACAACGCCAAAGACAATCCCGCGATCACCTGGGATCGGATCGAAAAGGCGATCTCGTGCAACGGCGAACAACTCGTCTTCAAACTGGTTTCGCCAGACGCGAGCTTCCCGTACAAGATGGCGTTCACGTCAGCGGGCATCATCAGCCGCAAGTACGCCAGCGGCGGTGGCGAATGGAGCGGCACGGAAAAAGACTGGAAAGCCTGGATCGGCAAGGATTTGCAGGAGGCGAACGGTTTCCTGCACAACAACATGATGGGTTCGGGCGCGTACCAGTTCGTTTCCAAGAACCCAACGCAGTACCTCTTCAAGGCATTCGACGGGTACTGGGCGGGCAAAGCCAAACTCGAGAACGTGATCATGCAGGTGATCCCGGAGGAGGCCACACGGATTCTGGCGCTGCAAAAAGGTGATGGCGATTCTCCCGGCGGCACGCTCTCGAGGCCCGCGCTCGAGCAATTCAAGGGCGTGGCGGGTGTCAAAATCACGGATGAGATCGCTAACTTGGCGGCGCAAGCGGTGTTCATGAATCAATCGATCAAAGACCCGAGTGCGTTGGCTCCCGGCAAGCTCGATGAGAAGGGCGTGCCAGCAAATTTTTTCAGCGACCTGAACGTGCGCAAAGGTTTCGCACACGCCTACGATTACGAACGCGACATCAAAGAGATTCGTTTGGGCAAAGCAAAACGCCGCACGATGGCCTTGCCGGAAAGCTTCTTGGGCTACGACGCGAACATCCCGAAAATCACACACAATCCCGAGCTTGCCAAGACCGCGTTTAAAAAAGCCTGGGGTGGCAAACTCTGGGACACGGGCTTCACGGCGGTCATCAAGTACAACCAGGGGAACTCCACGCGCAAACGCATCTCGGAACTGTTGAAAGCCAACATCGAGGCATTGAATCCAAAATTCCATCTCGAGGTGCAGGTCGTGCCGTTCGCGCAATTTTTGCAGGAACAACAGGCGAGCAAACTGTCCTTGTCGGTCGGAGGTTGGAATCCAGATTATCCCGATCCTGACAATTACATCCCGATCTTCTACGGCTCGAGCAAGGTCGGAGGGTACTATTCGCCCGCCACGAATTTTGAGAACAAAACGATTGACAACGCGATTGAGCAGGCGCGAAAGATTGTCGAACCGGCCAAGCGCGAAGCGCTGTACAAACTGATCGGTCGCGTGGCGGCGCAAGAAGTCCCGATCATCCTCTTGCCCTCCGGCATCAACTTCTTGATCGTGCGTGATGAAGTCAAAGGGGCTTACTACAACAATGTCCTCAGCGGCATTTACCTGTGGAAAGACCTTTCGAAGTAAACGCCACTCGAGGGTGCCTGAACAATGCGCACCCTCGAGCAGTCTTGAGACCATCAAAAAGGAGGTGTGTTCATGCTTGGATTCATTGTCCGCCGATTGATCGCGTTGCCATTCGTGATGCTGGCGGTGACACTGTTGATCGTGCTGCTGATGCAATTTTTGACACCGACCCAACGTGCCGGGGCGTTCGTGCGTGGCGATCAGCAATTGCAAAACATTGATGCGATTGTTCGCCAGTACGGTTTGGACCAACCGTTTTACGTGCAGTACTGGCACTGGTTGAACAACGTCGCGCAGGGCAACCTCGGGTACTCGAGGACATCACATCAGCCGGTGCTCGAGACGATCCGTGAACGCTTCCCGGCAACCTTTGAACTGGCATTGTTTTCGTGCATTCCGATAGTCGGCATCGGTGTCTGGCTGGGCACGCTTGCTGGCCTCAACCGCGACAGACCGATTGATCAGTTCGCTCGGGTGATTGCGGTGATCGGGTTTTCGCTGCCGACCTTTGTGCTGGGAATTTGGTTGCTGGTGATTTTCTACGGTGGCCTCGGCTGGTTGCCGGGATTTGGGCAACTCTCGCAGGAGGGCACGTTGCAGGTGGCGATCACGGGGATGCGTCGCATCACCGGCATGACCACGGTCGATGCGTTGTTGGCGGGCCGTTTGGATTTGTTCTGGGATGCGTTCAAACATTTGATCCTGCCGGTCGTGACCCTGACGACCATCTCGAGTGCAAACGTTTTGAAAATCATGCGTTCAAGTTTGCTCGAGGTGCTGGGTCAAGATTACGTGCGCACGGCGCGGGCCAAAGGATTGCCGGAACGGGCGGTCAACCTCAAGCATGCCCGCAGCAACGCGCTGTTGTCGGTGGTGACGGTGGCTGGCTTGACGGTCGCCGGTTTGCTGACCGGTGCAATCATCACCGAAACGATCTTCGCCTTCCCTGGGATCGGCTCGTGGGGGGCACAGGCGGCGGCCTCGCTCGATTACCCTGGCGTGCTCGGCTTCGCGGTCTTCACGGCCTTGCTGGTCGTGATCGCTAACATGGTCGTCGATGTCTGTTACGGTCTGATTGATCCTCGAGTGAGGTTCGACTGATGGTCACGACGATAGCGCCACGTAAAGCTCGAGCCCAAGGTGAACACTGGTGGGATTCTCGGGTGGCCCGCCGATTCAGGCGCAACACGCTCGCCATGACGGGCCTGTGCATCCTGATCGCGTTCGCAGTTCTGGCATTGGCCGCACCCTTGCTGGCACCACCCGAAGATGCGTGTTTGCGAGACCTGAAAATCACCGATGCTCGAGCCGCAATGAACCCAACGAACTCGAGTTTCTGGCAATTGATGTTTCGTCCACCGGCCAATTGTTTTGTCATGCCTCGGGTCAGTTTCTCGCCAATTCCGACAGCACCGGGTGAGTCGGGCCGTGTGTTTGGCACCTCGAACGGGTACGACATCAAGTACGGCATGGTCTGGGGCGCACGCACGGCTTTCACGCTCGGCTTGACCGTGATTTTTTCAGCACTCGCGGTTGGCATCCTGATCGGTTCAATCGCCGGATACTTCGGTGGTTGGATCGACAACCTGTTCATGCGCTTCACCGATGTCGTCTTCGCCTTTCCGGGATTGGTGCTTTCGATTGTGCTGATCTCGATTTTTGGTCACAGCCTCGAGAACATCATTTTTTCGCTGGCACTGGTCGGTTGGGTCGTGTATGCCCGTTTGCTGCGGGCCGAAATCTTACGCCTGAGACAACTCGAGTTTGTTGAGGGAGCCCGAGCGCTCGGGGCGAAAGACAGCCGAATTATTTTCTGGCACGTGCTGCCGAATGCGCTGACCGGGTTGACGGTTCAGGTCACGCTCGACATGGGGGCGATCGTGCTCTCGGCGGCGGCGCTGTCATTCTTGGGTTTGGGCACGCCGCTCGGTTACAGCGATTGGGGCCAGTTGATCGCCTTCGCTCGAGGCTTCTTGCAAGGCCCGCCGGACCGTCCGTTCGCCTACTGGTACGTTTCGTTTTTTCCCGGCTTGGCGCTTGTCTTGTGGGGCCTCGCCTGGAATTTGTTGGGCGATGCCCTGCGTGATGCGCTCGATCCCAGGGCGAGGTGACCAAGATGCGTGCCAGATCACCTGCTAAACCCCGAGCTTCATCGCATCGCCGTCAACGCAAATTTGCGCGATCACTCGAGCCCGAGGTGGAACAACCAAGCGATCTGGGATCATCCTTACTCGTGGATTTCGTGACCGAATTGGGCTCGTTTTCCGACCTCGAGCCGCAGGCAAGATTCGAGCAATTTCACGCGACCTTCAATTCGCTTGAGCCGGAACCTCGAGCACAACTCGCCGCGTTGATCGTGCGGGCCGCCTTGGGCGAAGATCACACATTCCGCTGGTACACCCGTGAAACGGTGGAACTCTTGCACGCCCTTTGTCTGAATGGAAACGCTGATGCCTTCACACGACATCGCAGCAAGTTCGAGCAAACCTTCAAACCGGATCGTGTAAACCGTTGGTCGCGCAATCGACATTCTCGCGCTGAGCCTCGCGGCTTGGCGTTCATGACCACATGGCACTACGCGATTCAACTCTGGCATGTTTTGTACCTGCTGCATTCGCCGGTGGCCCGTGATTACCTGGGCCAACTGCTGCGTTTGCGTCGTCAAACCCGAGGTTGTCGGTTGGAGCATCAACAAGATTTGCTCGAGCTACAATCAAAGCCATCACGTTTTCTGCCCTACTCGAATTAAATCGCCCGGAGGTCACATGAACCGAATCGTGCTTCTGATCCTCGCCATGTTTGCTGGAGGCTTGATGACACAGACCGCAGCGCAACAAAATTCGTGTACCGCACCCGAGCATCGGCAATTCGATTTTTGGCTCGGAGATTGGGACGTGTTCGATTTCTCGAGCGGCAGCAAAGGCCAGCTTGCCGGAACGAACCGTGTTGTGAAGCTCCTCAAGGATTGTGTGATTCAGGAAAACTGGGAAGGCTCGGCTGGTGGAAAAGGCTCGAGCTTCAATTCGTATTTCGCCCTCGATCAGCAATGGCATCAAACCTGGGTGGACGATTCCGGGTTTCGCCTGGAGTTGGCCGGTACACTCAAGGATGGAAAAATGGTGCTCGAGGGTCGCAGTCCCGATCAGAAACCTGGTCTGAGTGTGCTCGAGCGCATCACCTGGAACATCGTGAATGGCAATCCCGATCAAGTGCGGCAGTTCTGGCAACAGTCTCGAGACGATGGGAAATCTTGGACGGTGGCGTTCGATGGTTTGTACGTGCGCAAAAAGTGATGCTTGAATTCACTCGTTCGCTGCGTGCTGCATCAGCGTTCGCACAAGCGGCTCGAGCATGGTTGCCAGTCGTTCACCACTTGCGATGAGTTGGTACGATCCGCCCGGTTGTCGTTCCAACCAACCCAAACTTTCAAGGTCTTGAACACCCAGCGTCAGTGCTCGAGGGCTGAGTGCTGGCATGGCTTCGCGCAGCCTCGAGAATCGCTTGATCCCGTGGTGCACGGCGGACAAGATCGGCAGCGTCCATTTTTTCAGCCCAATTTCTGTGGCCTCGAGTTCTTTGAGCCGGTTCATGAATTCCAGCACGTTTGGTCCGACCTCTTTCCCGGTTGGCGTGAGGATGTATTCGGGACGCAGCGGGTGTCCATACCCAGGATTGCGTGCGATCAGTCCGGCGGTGCTGAGCGCTTCGAGCGTTCTCGAGAGCGCGTCGCGGCTGATCGAGAGCCGGTTAACCAGCGTGACGAATTTTGCGCCGTTGTCGCGCTGCAATTCGCTGAGGATCGGGATGGCCCAACGGTGATGCGTCAGTGCGATCAGGGGCTCGAGGTTGGATGGAGTGATGGTCATATTTTTACTTTGGTATTTCGCTATTGACAGAATTCAATTTCTGATATAAAAATAGTACCGAAAGGAGCACAACCATGACCACATCCGCCGCCACAATTGCCGCCGCCCCAACAACCAACGTTTCCGCCCAAGCCGCCACCATTGGGTACAAGCCCAGCCTGACCTGCTCGGTCAGCGTCCGAGACCTCGAGAAAGCCAAAGACTGGTATCAGAAGGTGCTCGGCTTCACGCACCTTTACACGATGGAAGAGATCGGCTGGAGCGAAGTCTCCACCACGATCCCCGGTGTCAACATTGGGCTCTCACAGGTCGAACACCTCGAGATCAAAGGCAGTGTCGTGCTGACCTTTGAAGTCCAAGACATCGCACACGCCCGAGCGCAACTCGAGCAGCATCACGTGCGATTCGACGGCGAGACACAAACCATCGAAGGTATGGTCAAACTCGCCAGCTTCTTTGACCCGGACGGCAACCCGTACATGCTCTCCGAAACCCTTGCACAAAATTAAACGTCCCGTTCCAACACCGCATCCCTCGAGATTCAACTCGAGGGTTTTTCGTGCAACACAAAACCCAAACCGTAGCTCGAGCCTGAGCATCAAATCCAGACCAGCCTATAGAACCCATTTGGTATCTGTTCAACTCGCCGCCAAGCGTTTCAGCATCAACCTGACAAAACAAAGGTTAATCTTGCATTTCGCGTGATCCAACGTCCGTTCAAAATTCTTCACCAAACTCCTGCACCGATCCATTCTTGCTCACAAGACAGCACCTGTCTTGACCCTAAACCAGCGCCTCACGGGCTTGGGCCGCTGACGGGCTGTTCGCGCTTCCTCTTCTCTCTTTCTTCTGTTGTTCTTCGGTACACCTGTCACGGCTTCGCCCTGATCTCACAGTAGGCCAGGGATTTGTCGGGTAGGCTTTGGCGAATGAAAACCAACACCGCGTCTGGCCGGACGCTCGAGCCTGTTTTGGATCGGCTCGAGGCTCTGGGTGCGTTGAAGGTGTTGAAATCGCGTTTCAAGCATTCGGGATTTAGGCCCGGTCAGGCGGATGTGGTCGCGGCGGCGCTCGAGGGTCAGGATGTGTTGGC
>JANOWZ010000236.1:0-6600 GCA_031418155.1 Deinococcales bacterium | reverse complement strand
GCGCATCGACTTCGGTTTGACGCTTGCGCACCGCCAGGTCGCGCCAGATTCCAGAATGCGTTTTCGCAGATTTGCGGTTGAAGGCCACCATCTCTAGAAGCGAACGGCTCGCATCCTCGAGACTCGCGGTTGGCATGAAGATGTGCGGGTTGAAACCGTTGAAGCCTTCTGGATTCACACGGCGAGCGGCAGCGATGCGCATGACTTCTCGAGCGATCTCAACGAACAGTGTGCGGTGTTCTACTGCGGCGAGCGCATCGGCAATCGATTCGTTGGTCAGCGCCGTGGCAAACAGTTGCGCACCGTAAGCCATCTTGCCCCAGAGATAACCCCAAATGTTGGGTGTGCAGATTGCACGGTCATCAAACTCGAGCATCAATTGGTGCAGCGTTTCGAGCCGTGGCGTGATCGCCCCATCTAACTCGCCGATCACCACTGCGCCGCGCCCGGCGTAGTGAATCAATCCGGGCTCGAGATAATCTGCGCCGAAATTGACGAAGCAACCAACCGTGCGCGACTCGCCGATCACCTGGGCAATCTCGAGTTCGTTCAAACCATTTTGCGCACTGACCACAAAGCCATCGCTGGTCAGGTGTGGCTCGAGCGCCCGTACCGCCTCGAGCGTGTGGTGTGCCTTGACGCACAAAAATACCGTCTCGAATTTCCCTCTGAGTTGATCGGGCGTGTAGGCTCGAGCTTGCACTGTGAATTTACTGATCGGACCCTCGAGCCTCAAACCTTGGGCATTGATTGCCTCGACATGATCGGCAGCGCGATCCACGAACACGACCTGATGACCTGCCTGCACGAAGTACGCGCCGAGCGTGCCGCCGATTGCACCAGCACCCCAAATCAGAATTGTTTCGCGTACTGGCATTGCCGTTACGCCCAACCTTTCTCAAGCAGGTCTCGAGTTTCCTGGATCGCCACATCCCAAAGGGCCAGCATGTCCGAATCGGGCCGTTCGTACAGACCACCAAAATTGCCATCGCCCAAATACTCGCGCAGGCGTGCTGGACCAAGCAGACTCATCCTCGAGAAATCTGGCATCGGTTTTTGATGGCTCGGCAGCGCCATCCCCTCGAGTCGCGTCCACGGGAAGTTTTCCATCCACGAGGCGTGTGAGGCGATTGGATCGATCTCTTGGACCTTCTTGAATGTTCGCGGCGCGTTCCACCAGTTGTGAAACTTGACTTGCGTGCCGGGATGGTCCGCCATCCATTCCGCCGCAAAGCCCTGCGCAGGCGAGTTGCCACCGTGACCATTGACGATCAGGATTCGTTTGAAGCCCTGCTCGAGCAGTCCGTCGAGCACATCACGGATCACACTCAGGTAGGTTTGGACCCGCAGTGTGATGCTGCCAGGATAGGCGCGAAAATATGGTGTGATGCCGTAGGCCAAGACTGGAAATACCGGCACGCCGGATGATCCCACCGCCTCGAGCGCGACCCGTTCGGCGAGGATGCTGTCCACGCTTAAGCTGAGGTAGGCGTGCTGTTCGGTGCTGCCCAATGGCAACACACACCGATCATCGTGCTCGAGGTACGTCTCGACCTGCATCCAGTTCATCTCGGAAATGTTCATGACTGCTCCTCTCGGTTCAACGGCGGCTAGCTTCGGATCGGATAGATTCGGGTCGTGCGGGTTCGGGTTTCTGTTGACGCAGGCGTTCGATCACCGGCAGCAAATCGCGTTCGACGCTGCGCGGGTCGGGCACATGACGGTACTCGAAGGCGCGAATGTGTTCGGGCAGGCCCTCGAGAATTTCGCCAGAGCCGGTGGCGTAAACGATCACATCGCAGGTGCGCCGCAAACGTTCGAGTCCAGCCCGATCCTCGAGCACGGTGGCGTTGGCCGAATCCAGGTGCGAGGCAAAACGTTCAACACCAGCTTTCATTGTGGGCAGAAACTCGGGAAAGGTCGAAACGATGCCCAAGCGCGTGCGCGGCCCAAGTTCGGCGAGTGCGGTGCGCGAGCGTTCGGATGGGATAAAATTCACGGTCGCAATCGGCACTCGAGGGCCGACCACCTCTTGCACCTGCGCTTTGCGGTGCGCAATCGCCACCAGCAAATCCGCCTTTCTGACCGACCTCAGATCGCTCGGATGTGATTGCAATTGCTCGAGTGTGGTGGCTTGAACATGATCGCCGGGATGCAGCATGGGCCGCAACTCGCTGGCATACGAGCGGGTTGCTTCGGGGAAAATTCCAACGAACACGAGTTTGATCGTTTGACTCGAGGCCTGCCGTCCGAGCCGTGCGTTGACCATGCTGGAGAGTTCCACCCTCGAGAGGCCGTGCGCGTCGGCGATGGCGATCAGGCGGTCGATTTGGCGTTGCAACTCGAGGGCGCGTTCTTGACCTTCGGGTGCGTTCAATCCGTTCGCGTTGACGAACGTGCCGCGCCCATGTTGGCTCTCGAGCAATCCCGCGCTTTGCAGTTCTTTGTAGACCTGTGAGACGGTCACGGTGGCGATGCCCAACTCCTCGGCGAGTTCGCGCACGCTGCGCAGTTGTTCGCCGGGTGGCAGTTCGCCGCAGGCAATGCCGTACTCGATCTGGCCGCGCAATTGCTGGCTGATTGAAACCGGCAGGTCGCGGTCAATGCGGATTTTCACGGTGATGTCCTTTTGCCTCGGGTGTGATGGTAAAGCATAACAGTTTGGAGGCCATATTTTCAAACCCGATTGCCTCGAGAAGACCTGATCTATCCGATTGATAGTGTGATTTACCTCACATAGTTAAAAGCTGAAAGCTCGGTAATGGTGTATGCAACATGTGATTTGACTACAAGTAAAAATGGCCCGTGCCGACTCGCCCTCGAGAATAGTCTGCCTGGTGATGACTCGAGCCAAAATAAACCTTGACATGCCAGGTGATGGGCGTTACGCTCTGCCATTACACTTGACCGGGCGATGCTCGAGGGTGTTCTCAAGGGGGTCCGCATGAAGAGATTGTTTTCCTTCGCGCTCATCGCAGTGGTCATGGCCGCCGCACTTGTCTCCGCCGCGCCGAAGCGTGGCGGCAAAATGGTTTACGGTCGGTATGCCGATTCGTTGTTTCTCGATCCGGTGCTCAACTATGCGAACGTGGACATTTGGATTCTCTTGAACATCTACGACACGCTGCTGCAACCGACCAACGATGGCAAAGGCACCAAGTCGGGTCTCGCCACGCGCTTCAAGGTTTCGGGTGAGGGGAAAACCTTCACCTTGACGCTGCGCCCCGGCGTTAAATTCTCCGACGGTTCGCCTCTTAATGCCAGCGATGTCAAGTTCTCGCTCGACCGCGCCAAGAACCCGGACAACGGCGCGTGGAACAGCCTGATCGCCTCGATAGACACCGTGACGGCCACCAACTCGAGCACCGTCACCCTCGGTTTGAAATATGCCGATCCAACGTTGCCCGCCGCACTCGCCACGTTCAACACGGCGATCATGCCGCAAAAGCAATTCATGGCGATGGCTGGCGAAAAAGATGCCGACAAAGCCAAAGCCTTCGCCGAAAAACCGATTGGCAGCGGGCCGTTCATGCTCAGTGAATGGAAAAAAGGCTCGAGCATGACCTTGAAACGCAACCCGAATTACTGGGGCAAAGATGCCGACGGTCAGGCGCTGCCGTACCTTGACGAGCTTGATTTTCAGATCATCCCGGATGACAACACCCGCATCCTCAAGCTGCAATCCGGTGAACTCGACGGCGCAGAATTCATTCCCTTGGCTCGGGTTGCGGAGTTGAAAAAGGACGACAAGTTGAACATGCAACTGTTCCCCTCGACCGAGGTGGACAACGTGATCATGAACAACCGACCGAAGCTCAAGGACGGCAGCGACAACCCACTCTCGAACCAGAAGGTCCGGCAGGCACTCAATTACGCGACCGACAAGAACGCGATCATTCAACTCGTGACCTTCGGGCTTGCCAAACCCTCGAGATCGTTCATGTCGAGCGCCACACCGCTTTACGCTGCGCAGCACGGGTACGTCTACAACCTCGAGAAGGCCAAATCGCTCTTGAAGCAGGCCGGTTTCGTCGGCGGTTTCGAGACCTCGGTGATGATCACCGCCGGGAACGCCGATCAGACCGCCATCGCCAGCGCATTGCAACAGATGTGGTCGCAGCTTGGTGTCAAACTCAAAATCGAGCAACTCGAGAGTGCCGCCAACCGAGCCAAGTACCGGGCGAACGATTTTTCGATGCGGGTCAGCAAATGGACGGATGATATCGCCGATCCGAGCGAGATCACCAGTTACTTTGCGATTTACAAAAACGTCGAGAGCCTGCACACCGGCTTCCAGAACGAAAAGCTCGAGGCGATTTTTGAACAAAGCCAACGCGAAACCAGCCGCATCAAACGCGCCAGCATGTACCGCACAATCCAAAGCATTTACAACGATGCTGCACCGATGATTTTTCTGTACGAGGCACCATATCCGGTGGCCTTGCAGAAGAGCGTCAAGGGCTTCGTGCAGATTCCGCTCGGCAACAATATTTTCCTCAACACCTCGCTCGAGAAGTAAGCCTTTGTAAGTAGTGCTCGAGGATTGGGAGGTTGTCCTCGAGCATCAAGGTTTTTCAAACTGAAGTATTTTCAAGCTCGAGAATTCACATTCAGATGGAGGTCTGAACATGCGAAAATGGTTTGGAGCACTGCTGGTGGCTGGCATGGTTCTTGCGGGTGTCGGTGATGCCCAAGGCCCAACTCGAGGTGGCACGCTCACCTATGGTCGATACGCCGATTCGTTGTTTCTCGATCCGGTCTTCACCGATGCGAATTTGGACATTTGGATTTTGCAAAACATTTACGAAACGTTGATTCAGACCGGACCCGGCGGCAAAGGGCTGACACCGGGACTCGCCACAGCCTGGAATTTTTCCAAGGACGGCAAGACGTTCACCATCACCCTGCGTCCCGGCGTGAAGTTTTCGGACGGCGCGAGCGTCAGCGGCGATGATGTCAAATTTTCCTTGGACCGCGCTCGCAACGACAAGAACGGAGCCTGGAATTTCCTGCTCGGTTCAATCTCGAGCGTCACACCCAAAGGCAATCAGGTGGTGATCAAACTCAAAAACACCGATCCGAGTTTGCCCGCTGCGCTCGCCACCTTCAACAGCGCCATCCTGCCGAAGAAATTGTACAGCGCTACCAAAGGTTCAGACGAGAAGGCCCGAGCCAAAGCCTTTGCCGAAAAACCCATCGGCACCGGCCCGTTCCTGATGAGCCAATGGAAACGTGGCTCGAGCATGACCTTGAAGCGCAACCCGAATTACTGGCGCAAAGGTGGCGACGGCAAGGCGCTGCCGTACCTGGATACCGTGCGTTTCGAGATCGTGCCGGACGACAACGCCCGGATTTTGAAACTGCAATCTGGTGAACTCGACGGTGCGGAATTCATCCCCTTCGCTCGAGTGGCAGAACTCCAGGCCGATCCGAACTTGAACATGAAACTCTTCCCATCGACTCGGGTCAATTTTGTGGTGATGAACAACCGGCCCAAGCTCAACGATGGCAGCGACAACCCGCTCTCGAATCTGAAACTGCGTCAGGCGCTCAATTACGCCACCGACAAAGATGCGCTGATCAAACTGGTCAGCTTCGGCTTGGGCAAAGCGATGCGTTCGTACCTGTCCTCGAGCACACCGTTGTTCGCGCCGCAAGCGATGTACCCGTTCAACCTCGAGAGGGCGAAAACACTGTTTGCAGAATCCGGTGTGGCAGAGGGAACGGAAGTCTCAGTGCAGATTGTCGCGGGCAGTGCCGATCAGATTTCACTGACCACCGCGCTGCAACAAATGTGGGATCAGATTGGCATCAAGCTCAAAATAGAACAGTTGGACAGTGCCAGCAGCAACTCGAAGTATCAGGCCCACGATTTTCAGATGGCGACGAATTACTGGACAGACGACATCGCCGATCCGAACGAACTGACCGCGTATGCCGCCGTGTTTGAAAGTGCGGAATCCTTCAAGACCGGCTTTAAAAACGCAGAGGTTGAGAAGGCGTTTGCGCAGAGCCAGCAGGAAACCAACCCCGCCAAACGCGCCGCGCTGTACGCCAAGATCCAAAAGATTCACACCGAGGCCGCACCAATGATTTTCCTCTACGAGCAACCGTTCGCGGTGGCGCTCTCGAAAAAGGTCCGTGATTTCGTGCAAACACCGCTCGGCGTGAACGTCTTCGGCGGCACCTACCTCGAGAAGTGATACTCGAGCCTGATGCAATAGCAGCATGATCCAGTGACAAAGATTCGTTCGTAGGGGCGAGGCATGCCTCGCCCCTACACCCGCGCAGACGCGAATGGCCTCGAGCACTTTGCCATATTTTCGTTTGCGTTTGCAATTCCTCGAGTCTCAAGCGGAGGCGCACCTGATGAACCGTTGGTCCTACATCCTCGTGCGCGTGCTTCAGGTGATACCCACCTTTTTCGTGGTCATGGCGCTCGTTTTCGTCATGGTGCGTTTGCTGCCCGGTGATCCAACCAGCGCGATTCTCGGCGAGCGGGCCACCGAGGAATTGATCGCTCGAGCCAACAAGGAATTGGGGTTGGACAAACCCTTGATCGTGCAATTCGTGATTTTCGTGCAGAACTTTTTTCGTGGC
>JANOWZ010000235.1:0-5625 GCA_031418155.1 Deinococcales bacterium | reverse complement strand
TTACCTCGCGCCGTCCGACATTGGGCTTGGCACGCGAGAACCGGTGCGCGATGTTGCCATGAACCTCGAGCGTTGGGTCGAATGCATCATGGCCCGCGTGTTTCTGCATTCGACCGTGGAGGATTTGGCGAAATTCTCGAGCAAGCCGGTGATCAATGGCCTGTCAGATTTGCTGCATCCGGTGCAACTGCTCGCGGATTACCAGACGATAGAGGAATCCTTTCCCGACACGGCTGGACTGAAAATCACCTACGTCGGCGATGGCAACAACATGGCGAACTCGCACATTGAAATGGCTGTTTTGTCGGGTGCACACCTGAGGATTGCCACACCCAGGGGTTACGAACCGAACGCGAGCGTGGTTTTGGACGCAATGAAACGCGGCGCGAAGATCACTTTGACCAACGACCCCAAAGCCGCCGCCGAGGATGCGCAAGTCTTGTACACCGATGTTTGGGTCTCGATGGGTCAGGAGGCCGAGGCCAGTCAGAGGCGCAAAATCAAGGATTTCAGCGGCTTTCAAGTCAACCCTGCGATGCTCGAGTTGATTGCCAAAGAAGGGATTTTCTTGCACTGCCTGCCCGCGCATTACGGTGAGGAGGTCGTCGAGGAGGCAACCTTGCACGTGCAATCCAAAGTCTTCGATCAGGCCGAAAATCGGCTTCATGCACAAAAAGCACTCTTGTATCACCTGATGGCCTGAGTCTGGATTGGGCTCGCCATCCGAATCTCGGCTCGGGTCTTGGTACAATTCTTGCAATGAGACTGCGCACATGAAACCAACGATTTTCATTGATGGTGAGGCGGGCACGACCGGGTTGCAGATTCGTTCGCGGCTCGAGGCGCGTCTCGACATTGAATTGATCTCGATTGATCCGGCCAAACGCAAGGATGATGCCGAACGCAAGCGCCTGTTGAACAGCGTCGATCTGGCGGTCCTGTGTTTGCCCGATGATGCGGCCAAAGCGAGCGTCGCCATGCTCGAGAATCAAAAGACCCGAGTCTTGGATGCGAGCACGGCGCATCGGGTCGCACCCGGCTGGGTCTATGGTTTCCCGGAACTCTCGAGCGCTCAGCCGGGACTGATCCGTGAGGCGCGGTTCATGGCGAACGTCGGGTGTTACGCGACGGGCGCGATTTCGTTGCTGCGGCCTTTGGTCGATGCGGGTTTGATTCCAGCCGATCACGCGCTCTCGATTCAGGGTGTCAGTGGCTACAGCGGTGGCGGTCATCAGTTGATCGATGCCTTCGAGGGTCGCGGCGAGCATTATTTGCACGGTTCGTATCGCGGGTATGCCCTCAATCTGGATCACAAGCACATCCCGGAAATTCGCACCTACTCGAGGCTGACTTCAATCCCAATTTTCACTCCTGCGGTTGGGGCGTTCGCGCAGGGAATGCTGGTACAGATTCCATTGCATTTGAACAGCTTGCCAAAACGTCCGAGCGCGTCTGATTTGCACACAGCACTCGAAGCGCATTACTCAGGGCAGCGGTTCGTCAAAGTCTTACCGCTCGAGTCGAACGCCGTCGGAACCCGCGTGCTCGATCCTGAAACCTTGAACAACACCAACATGCTCGAGGTGATGGTCTTCGAAAATCCGCGTGACAACCTGGCGTTGCTGGTGGCACGGCTTGATAACCTCGGCAAGGGTGCGAGTGGTGCGGCGGCACAGAACATCGATGTCATGCTCGGCCTCGAGTCGGATTCGGATTACGGGCTGGCAAACTGATGAAAGTCATTCTGATCTCGAGTTTCATCCTGGTCTCATTCGCACTTGCGCAGCCCATTGCGGGCGGTTGGGGCAAGGCCGATGTCAAAGACCCGCAGATGCTCGAGGTGGCACGGTTCGCGGTGGCAGCTCAGCAGTCGCGAACAGATTCGGTTTTCAAGTTACTTGCAATCACTCGGGCGGAACAGCAGGTGGTGGCGGGCATGAATTACCGGTTTTGTTTGCGTTTGCAGGGCGGGAAATCAAAAACGGCCTGGGTACAGGTGTACCAAGATTTGCAACAGCAGTACGAGTTGACCAGTTGGGTTTGGGGAAAGTGCAAACCTTGAATCCTCGAGTCGCCCGATTCGGCAGGCCCGAAATCTCAGGCTGAACACTGAGGGCCTGGTGGACGCTGGCAGAAGTTCTTACGGTGTTGTTTGCCGCAGGTTTTGCACTTGTAGCGTTGCCTGCCGTCGGGTGCGTGAATGCCCGTCAGGTGCTTGGTTGTGAGCAAGAAGCGAAGCCGTACTTGAGGAGGTCGTCGCTTTGGGAGTGAGGGCAGGTGATTGTAATCGTGATTGGTATCAGGTGAGCATTCTAACTTGAGCCATTACCTGCGCTTGGTCACGCCCATCGAAGACCCGTTGAAACGTGAGTTTTACCTCGAGATGACCCGGCTCGAGGGCTGGAGCGTTCGGGATTTGCGTGAACGCATCGACTCGGTGCTGTACGAACGCACCGCCATCTCGCGCCAGCCCACCGAGACGGTCAAGCATGACCTCGAGCAACTTCGGGCCGAGGGGAGGGTCTCGCCGGAGTTGCTCTTGAAAGACCCGTACTTGCTAGGGTTTTTGGATTTGCAGGACCGCTACCTCGAGCGTGACTTGGAGGACGCGCTCCTGCGTGAACTCGAGCACTTTCTGCTCGAGATGGGAGCTGGATTTACCTTCGTGGCGCGACAGAAACGCTTGCAGATCGACAACGATGATTTCTATATTGATCTGCTCTTGTACAACCGCAAACTCAAACGCCTGGTCGTGATTGACCTCAAGCTCGGTGAGTTCAAAGCGGAATTCAAAGCCCAGATGGAACTGTACTTGCGCTGGCTCGCCAAGCACGAACAGGAACCCGGCGAGGCCGCACCGCTCGGTATCATCCTCTGCACCGGCAAGAAGCACGAACAGGTTGAATTGCTCGAGTTGGACAAGTGCGGCATTCACGTCGCGGAATACTTGACGGTCTTGCCACCGAAGGATGTTTTGCGGGCGAAGTTGCAGGAATCGCTCGAGGTGGCACGGGCGCGGTTGGAGAACAAGACGCTTGATTAAAAGCCACCGCCAAATTCGATGGTTCGTTGAGCCTTTCGAGGATAACGAAAATATCACAACAGGCTCGAGTATCGCGCACTATCTTCAGTCAATGGAACGGATCATTTTCACTGTGTTTGTTGGCATCATTTCTGATGCGCTCAAGGCCGGTTTTGGTGTGGTGAGAGCCACGATGCAATCGATGCTCCGGTTCGACTTTTCAACTCAGAAGCGAGCGGACAATGCGGCATTCGTTGCAGTCCTCGGTTTACTGTGCTGTGCCACTGCCGTGTTTTGGTTTGTCGTGTTGGGATCGAATCCTCTGGCCCAACGTGCCATGTTGCATCGTCCAGCATGGGTGTATCCAGTGGTGATAACCTACTGGATGATCGTGATTGCATACGGCGAACGTTGTGCAATCACGTTATTCGAGGCTGTCAGGTGCACGTTCAGGCGCGAATTTGATTCCCGTGACAACTAACGATCACCAGGCCTACTGATAGCCTCGAGCCCGTAATTTGCGCGTTGCACGGTCTCGAACCCGTTTGACCGGATCGTGCTTCAACTGCTCGAGCAGGGATGTTGGCGCGTTTTCGTGCCGAATCAGGCGCTCACGCACCTTGCTTTTCGCTTGCTTGGCAAACGTTGTGAGCGCCTGATCAACACTCAGTCGAGAATCTCGAGCCGTGGCTGAGCCCGTTCTGGGTTCATTGACCATCTCCGGCGAACAGATGCCTCAACACCGTGCGTCACACTCGAAAAAACAATTCACTCACGATGGTTCAGTACTTTTTTCGGTCACGCTGAGCTTCAGCTTCGGAAAGTTCAGGCGATCAAACGCCAACGCCTCCGAGATCGGTTTCCACAATCCCTCGCCGTTGTGATTGACGCGCACTTGCATGTTCGGGTTGATCACGTAATGCCCCATTCGTACCCGCGCCCAGAGTTTACGGGCGGGTCTGTACGTGCCATTGACTTCGGCCCTGGCCAGCACGTGATTGAAATACTGGCGCGTCTTGCGCTTTGCGCTGACCACATTTTCTGGCATGACATCGATGTTGCCTCCCAGGTCATCGGCCACGAAGCTGGCATCCTCGAGTGGCCAATGGCCTTCACGCCGGTATTGGCTCATGCGCAGCCAGGCGTTGACATCCTGCCTGCCGCCGGAGGCGTAGACCGGAGCCTGTTCTCGAGCGTCGCAGAGTTTGGTTTTGCAACTCGCCATCATCACGATCAAAAAGAAGTACTCGGCCATGTGCGGGTAGAGCCGCAGCAAACGTCCATCGATTTGCAGGTCAAGGCTGTGCGGTGCGACCAGATCGAAAATCCGTCCGAACGGCCCTTTGACGTAGGTGGCATCCTTCAAGGCCCGAGCGACGGCCAGCATCAACGCATTCTGTCCGTAGTGATCGGTGGCCTCGATGTTCGCGCCCCGTGCGATCAGTGCCTCGAGCAGTTCGAGGTTGCCGGTCACTGCCGCCATCATCAGCGGTGTGGCATTGATCGGCGTGCGGTAGTCCACGCCATACTCGTTGCATTTGGCCAGGATGCCACGGGTGCCGGAGGGTCCAAAATCGACCATCAGTTTGTCGTGGACACTCTTGCGGGTCCAACCGCGTTCCTTGAGGCTCGCCCCGAGGAAAGAGGTCGCCTGCATCAGTTTGGTCGTGTGCAGGCGTTCGATTGGCCCAAACTGCCGGTGGTGCACCGCGTCCTCGAACAGGGCGCGGGCCGCCTTGTTGTGCGGATTTTTTGGATCGAAGGCTTTGGCCTCGAGCAGCGCGATTCCGGCCGGGTTGAGCACTTCCCAGGGCACGGGTTTGACGCGCAGCACGCCCGAACGGATCGCTTCGGCCTGTTCGAGCTTGCCTTGGGATTCGAGTTTGGCCGCCTCGCGCTCCCAATCCTCACGGCTGGAACGTTGATTCTCGAGCTTGAGTTGCCCCTCGCGCACATTGAGTAAATCCAGGAGCGGATGACGGGTGTCGGATTCGATCAGGATCACCCGTTGGATCGCACGGGTCACGGCCACGTACAGTGCGTTGACAAAAAACTTGTACACCTCGAGCGATTTATCGTTCTTGTCCCTGGCGCGACGGTACTCGAGGTTGTCCTTCTCGAGGTCCTCCGGGCGGACGTCCTCGCAGATCTCGTTGAAGGTTTGACGGTGCGTGCTGATGACGTTGAACAAGATGATGTTCGGGTACTCGAGCCCTTTGGCCTCGTGGACGCTGAAGACCAGCGGTGTCGCAAACTGCTTGCGGGCGGCGGGTTTGTCCTCGTCGCGCAGGACCAGCACCGCGAATTGGGTCGAGGCGCTGGTCGCGTCGTTCAGTGCGCGATTGCTCGAGTCTTTGTGGGCCAAGAATTCGACGCTGCCTGCGGTCTCGGCGACCGGTTGGACCAGAAAATTGCTCTCGCGGTCCACGGACCCGAAACGGGCGTGCTTGACCTTCAAAATCGCATTCGCCACCCGTGTGACCTCAGTGGCGTTGCGAAAATTGACCTGCAAGATCGAGAGCGCCTGCGTTTGGGCCAGACGATCATCGTTCCAGAACAGGCTTTTGACGTTCGCCCAGGAAAAAAAGTTCGGATGCACGATC
>JANOWZ010000234.1:0-5882 GCA_031418155.1 Deinococcales bacterium | reverse complement strand
GGCGGGGATTGAAGGGTCGTTGTCGCAAGGGGTTCGGGCGTTTGGGTTGCGACGCTCGAGGTTTGTGGGTGAGGCGAGAACACGGTTGCATTGTGTGGGTGTGGCAGTGGGTGTGAATGTGCAGCGGGTAGGGGCTTGGTTGGAGGGTGTGCCTCGAGCGAAATCGCGGGTGTCCCGTTTCGCGGCGTTGAAGGCAGCAGCTTAGACTTCGCCACCGGTATCAAGTATCTCAAACTCGATTGCCCATGTCCACAACAAGTGACCCACTCAGTTACGGCACGCAAAAACTGATCGGCGAATTGGTTCTCGAGAATTTTTCGCGGCGAGGATTTCTCGACGGTCGCGCCGTGCGCTTGCCCGGAATCGTGGCGCGTCCACTCGAGCCTTCCGGCTTGATTTCCGCCTTCATGAGCGATGTCATGCGTCGCCTGAGCGCCGGTGAACCGTTCACCTGTCCGGTTTCGTCGGAGGCTGTGATGTGGTGGATGTCGGCGCAGTGTTGCGCTCAGAATCTGATTCATGCCGCGACCATGCCCGCAGGTGCGTCTTATGGTCAAGAAGCGACCATGCCGATCCAACGAGGCTCGAGCCGGGTGACACTGCTCCCAGCCCTGCGTGCCACAATGCACGAGATCGTCGCGGGCATCGCTGGATTGTACGGATCGGACCGGCTCGAGTTGATTCGTTACGAACTGAACGAACAGGTTGAGGCGGGCTTTGGACGCTTTCCCCCGATGGATTCAAGCGCTGCTGAGGCTTTGGGCTTTCACCATGATGGTTCGGTGATCGCCTTGATCAACAATGCGCTGGGCCGGACTTCATGATGAACTCCAGCCGGGAATCAATTCGAGTTCCTTCAAGCGACATCATGCCATTTGATCAATACAACCGCTCGAGGTCAAGGGTATTGAGCAGCGGTTGATGCTCGAGGTAACGCCTCAGGTTCTGGCAGAACAAGTCCACGATGCGTTGGTTTTCGCGGTCGTTGGTGCTGGCCGAATGATGGTAGATCGAGACATTTGGCATGTCCCAGAGTGGACTCTCCGGCGGGAGTGGTTCGATGGCCACCACGTCGAGCGCGGCATGCTTGAGCCGCCCAGATTCGAGCGCGGCAATCATCGCAGCCTCAACAACCACTGCCCCTCGAGCGATGTTGACGAGGCTTGAACCAGGTTTCATGGCGGCGAAGGCGGCGGCATCAAACAGGTTCTCGGTTTCGGGTGTGTGCGGGCAGGCGAGGCAGACGAAATCGGCCTGCGCGAGCATGGTGTGCAGGTCTGTCCAGGCAAAAATTTCATCAACGCCTAGCGATACTGTGTCACCCTCGAGCCTGCGTTTCGTGGCGATCACGCGCAAATCGAATGCTCTACCGAGCTTGGCAACCTCACGGCCAATCTTGCCGAGCCCGACGATGGCGAGCGTCTTTCCAGAGAGCTCATCGGTGGCGAAACGTTGCCAGCGGTGCTCGAGTTGTTGCGATCTGGCAAGGTCGCGTTGCTTGACGATCTCGAGCAGGCTCATGATGGTGTATTCGGCGAGCGGGCGAGCGTGAACGCCGCTTGAGGTGGTGAACACGGCGTTCATGCGGGCATAGTTTTGGCGGGCTACGAACTGGCCGATCCCAGCACTCGTGGCCTGAATCCAGCGGACATTCGGGGCGCGTTCGGGCAGTTCAGGAATGCCGGTGTAATCGAAATCGAACAGCACCTCGGCCACTGCCAGCAACTCGAGCCAACGCACCTGATCTTCGCTTGAGCGCTCGAGCGGATGCCCGGTGTGATCTGCCAGGTAGCGTGGTCTGGGGAGCAATTCCGGGTGATACTCAACGTGAAGGCGATCATCCACGGCACGGATCTGTGCAATCAGTTCGGGTTCGAGGTACGAGCAGATCAGTACGTTCATGGCTTCACCTCACGGTTCACGAATACCGCTCGAGAGTTGTGCTGCCGCCTTGAGCACCAGCGCCGCAAGTTCGGCAAAACGCGGCTCGCTGATGCGGCTCGCCGGACCACTGATGCCAATCGCCGAAATCACCAGTCCAGACGAGCCTCGGACCGGTGCGGCAATGCAGCGCACACCCGGCTCGAGTTCCTCGTTGTCGATGGCGTAACCGCGCTTGCGGGTTTGCAGCAGTTCTCGCTCGAGTTTCGTTCGGTTGATGATCGTGCGTGCGGTGAAACGCTGCAAACTCGAGTGCTCCAGCGCATCGGTCAGCATCGCCGGACTGAAATCTGCCAGGAAGACTTTGCCCATCGCGCTCGCGTGCAACGGAGCGGCACTGCCGAGCGCGTGACGGATTCGCACCATGCTGGGGCTCTCAACTTGATTGAGGTAAATCGCACTTGTGCCGTAGAGCGAGGCGAGGTTCGCGGTCTCGCCAGTGGCGGCAACCAGCGTCTCGAGGTGCGGTGTCGAACGGCTCGAGAGGTCATGACGCAGCAGCAAGGCGCGTCCAATCTCGCTGATGGTACGGCCCACGCCGTAACGTTTGGTCTGTGCGTACTGAATCACGTAGCCCTGCGCGACCAACGTTTGCAGCAGTCGATGAATCGTGCTCGGTGCAAGTGCGAGCGCTTTGGAAAGATCTGTGATGCTCAGTGGCGTGCGTGACTTGGCGACGATCTCGACGAGTTGCAGGGCGCGTTCGACGGCACGCACACTGCCGCCAGCATCGAGTGAGTTCACATCAGGTGTTGGCACAGTCTTTGGCATCAGACTCCGAACATCCCAAGGCCAAACATCTTGAGGCTGGAGAGGCTGTGCATCTGGCCATAGAGGTATTTGATGAATTCACTGCGTTGCCCTGAGGCTGCACGTTCACGCACCTCACGCACGGCCTCATCACCGTACCAGTACGAGGCGATGAACGGTCCGCGAAATGGGTGTGCGGCAAAACGCAAGCGACCCTCGAGCCAGGCAGGTTGTGGAAATGCCGTCTCTTGAAGGAATGTCCGCACGCGCACGAGGCTCCAGCCTTCGCCCATCTGATACCAGGCGGCGCTGGTCGCGGCGGCGGAACGCAGGCGGCGCAGGGCCATGAAGATCGCGTCGTCCTCGGATGTCACCCAGTCAATCAGGTGAATACCCTGATCGCCGATGCCCTCCTGAATCGCACCAACGACCGTGTTCGCGGTACAGAGCAAAACATCAGGCGTGCCCTCACCGCTTTTGGCCCTCTCGAGCGTATAGAGAAGTTGGGTCGAGTGACCAGGAAAAACCTCATGAGCCACAAGGTGCTTCAATGCCGAGGGTGTGAACTCGAGGTCGGCGTTGAGGTCCATCAAACCCTGATCAAAATTGCAACGTGCCGTGTACGGGACACCGCGCACCAAATTCAGGCGCATCTGGTAATCGCCAGTTGGAAAAATCATCGCGTCGGTTCGGCGTTGCGCCTCGAGCATCAACGCTTCAAATGTCGGTTCGATCTTGTCGGACTTGAGGAAGCGTTCGCCTTCCCAACGGGTCACGCGCTCGGCGAGGCTGCCTTGCCGATAACCGCTGGCCTCGAGCAACGCAGACAGGTTTGTTCGCATCGCCTTGAGTTGTTCCGGCGCGACGGGCGCGGCGGGCACTCCAACGAGTCGCTCGAGTTTTTCGGCGAAGCTCAGTTCGATGCCGGTGAAGAGTTGTGCGGCGGCCCGCAACGAATCGGTCATGGCAAGCAAGTAGGTCCGTCGCGGACCCGGAGAATACGTGCTCGCCTCACGCTCGAGATCGTCGAGGTGCGTGAACACAGCCTCCCAAGACTCGAGCGGCATCTTTGGAACAAGATCGCCACCCAGGTAGATCGGAATAAGCCCCTCATCATCGAGCGGCCCCGCACCACGGTTGACCCGGCGCTCAAGGCGGTCGATGCCGACGACCAGCGAGGTCAGGCGTTGACCGAAGTCACGGTCTTGCTCAGGTGTTTGATCAGACATGGTTGCCTCAATAATTTCCGTCAGATGGAATATGTCTGGCTTGACCGATTCGTTGACAATGTAACGCAACTTGGATAAAGTTGCAAATAATTCATTCCGGTTCGAGTCTGACACCGGTAATGAGGGCACGCAAGGAGGGGGACGATGAGAATATTCGCACGGTATTCCTTGAAAAGCCTGAAATGGTTGGGACCGATCATTCTGCTCTGCGGAATTACATCCGCGCAGGACAAGGGCGGCACCCTGACGGTTGGGCTCAGTTACGACCTCGACACGCTCGATCCATACGCCACCGGATTCCTGACTGATGTCTCATCGACCTTCCTCGAGCCGTTGATCGCACCGGACGAGAATGCCCGCTACGTTCCGGCGATGGCGACCGAGGTGCCGACCCAGGCGAACAAAGGCATTCGTATCACCGACGGTGGCAAGAAGATGACCGTCACGTACCACCTGCGTCCCGGCATCAAATGGGCCGATGGCGCACCCGTGACTTCGGCGGACATCAAATTCACCTGGGAGGCGGTCAAGAATCCCAAGTATCTCGGTCCAGAAAAGGATGGCACCGAAGAGATCGAACGCATCGAATTGCCGGACCCACTGACCGCCGTGATCTACTACAACCAGGTCTATCCCGGTTTTAAATCCGCGCTGTTCGGTTACGGCATCCTGCCCAAACACGCGCTCGAGGGCAAGGACCTGAACAAAGATCCGTTTTGGGACAAGCCATTCGGGGCCGGACCGTTCAAGGTCACGGAGTTCAAACGCGGCCAATACGTGATCCTGGATCGCAACACGAATTACTACCGCAAAGACGAAAAAGGTGTCGGGCTGCCATACTTGGACCGAATGATCTTCAAGATCATTCCGAACACGAACACGATAGTCACGCAACTCAAATCCGGCGAGATTCAATTCGCTTACAACATCCCGTTCACGCTCGCGCCGAGCGTTGACAACGTTCCGGGCATCAAGGTGATTCGCGCCAAGACCTTGCGCTTCTTGCACCTGACCTACAACCACAAGAACGAATTCCTCAAAGACCTGAATGTGCGCAAAGCCATCGCCCACGCCATCGACCGTGACGCGATCAACAAGGCGCTAGGCGGGTACTTAAGTCCAACCAACACCTTCGCCGTCTCAAGCTTCGATTACTCGAGCAAGAGCGTCCCGACCTACAAATTCAATCCTGAAGGCGCAAAGAAATTCTTGGCCGCCGCCGGATTTGCACCCGGCTCGGACGGCATCATGGTCAAGGAAGGCAAGCGCCTGAGCCTGAAATTCTTGACCCAGGCGGGCCGCACCGAATACGAAATTGCGCAACAGGTGATCATCAGTCAACTCAAGAACATCGGCATCGAGGCCATGACCGACAACAAAGCTGGCGCAGCACTCAACGAGACGCGGCGCAACGGCAGTTACGACATCTGGTACTCGGGCTGGATCACGCCCGCCGATGCGTTGGATTCCTACGTTTCGTTCTACAGCACCAAGGGCTTCAACAACGGCAGCGGTTACAGCAACCCGAAAGTCGATGCGCTGCTCGAGTCGGCCACCTCAACCTTCGATCCATTGTTGATCAAGTCTTACATGGCGCAAACCCAGAAGCTCGTGCTCGGCGATCTGGCCGCGTTGCCACTGTTCGAGTCTGCCTCGGTGATCGCCACAACCGAGAAGTTGCAGAACTTCAAATCCAACCCGACCAACCAAACCAATTTCCGTGATGTCAGCGCATGGTGGCTCAAACCCTGAACGCTCGAGATGAACCAAGCCAAGATCAAATTGCTCGAGATCTTTGTGGGGGTGCAGTTCGCTGCCCCCCCAGCAAACGTATGGGCAATGCATGATGCCCGTAGGGTGCGCTCTTGAGCACACCGCCTGCACAAAACGGTGCGCTCAAGAGCGCACCCTACGGCTGGCGACTCGAGGTTGCCAACGCAAAAACCGCCAGGATTTCCTGGC
>JANOWZ010000233.1:0-3309 GCA_031418155.1 Deinococcales bacterium | reverse complement strand
CGAGCCTCCTCAAGGCTGAAGCCAATCGCCTGGAACATCTTTTCCTGCACTTCCGGTTGGTGAATACGGATGCTGCCGCCACCGATCTCGAAACCGTTCAGGACCAAATCGTAGGCTCGAGCCCGCATTTGACCCATCTCTGGCGTGCCAAACATTGGGACATCCTCGAGCATTGGGCTGGTGAATGGGTGGTGCATGTATGTCCAACGGTTGTTGTCCTCGTCGAACTCGAGCAAAGGGAAATCTACCACCCAGGAAAAGTGAAACCGTGACGCATCCTCTGGGATGAGTTTAAGTTCATCTCGCAGTGCGAGCCGCACTGCTCCCAAGGCTTTCACGGCCTTGTCCCACGGTCCGGCACCAAACAGCAAAGTCTGACCAGCGATTGCGCCAGTGCTTGAAATTAAAGCTTGAACCTGGTTACTCGAAAGAAATTTGGCGATCCCACCCTCGAGACCGACGGCTGTCACTTTCGTCCAGGCGAGTCCCTTCGCACCATTTTGCTTGGCGGTTCCCTCGAGCGCTTCTATTTGCTTGCGGGTTAACTCGGCAGGAACAACCAAGATTTTCAATACACCACCAGACTCGAGTGCTCCTTTGAAGACAGCAAATTCTGATTTGGCGAGCACATCCGAGACATCCTGAATCTCGAGACCAAAACGCAAGTCCGGTTTGTCCGATCCGTACTGGTTCATGGCCTCAGGGTAGGGGAGACGTTGGAATGGGGTCGGCACATCCACACCCAGGGTCATCTTGAAGACATGCTTGATGCAACGCTCGTTCAATTCGAGCACGTCGTCGACATCGACGAAGCTCATCTCGATGTCCAACTGCGTGAAATCCGGTTGACGGTCCGCCCGCAAATCCTCATCGCGGAAGCAACGGGCAATCTGAAAATACTTGTCAAAATTGGCGATCATCAGAAGTTGCTTGAAGAGTTGTGGACTCTGCGGCAGGGCGTAAAAAGAGCTTGGGTTGAGACGCGATGGCACCAGAAAGTCTCGAGCACCCTCGGGCGTGGATTTGGTCAGCATCGGCGTTTCGACCCCGATGAATCCCTCGGCATCAAGAAATTCATACAGAGAGGCGATGACTTTGTGACGCAAACGCATCGCCTCGCGCAACGGTTCGCGGCGCAAATCCAAATAACGGTACTTCATGCGCACGTCCTCAGAGGCCGTGACCGGTGCACCATCCACCGGGAAAGGAACCGGCTTGGCGCGGTTCAGAATCTCGAGCCGCATAGGAACGATCTCGATCTCGCCCGTCGCATACTGGGTTGACCGGTTCGCGGCCTCGC
Source organism: Deinococcales bacterium (assembly GCA_031418155.1). Lineage (GTDB taxonomy): Bacteria > Deinococcota > Deinococci > Deinococcales > JAAFIG01 > JANOWZ01. Next base: position 2,009 of record JANOWZ010000233.1, on the reverse strand, counting down.
GCAATCGCACGGTTCCCTCAACCTCGAGCACGAATTCAGAACGGCAATCATCGGCGATTTGAAAGGTCGGATTTTCGGAATCCACCGTGACCTGCACGATGCCCGTGCGATCCCGGAGAACGATGAAACGAGTGCCAGGAAACTCTCGAACCCTCGAGACCCAACCCTGAAGCGTGACCGTTTGACCGGTATGTTCGGCGCGAAATTCGCCACAAGTATGTGTTCGTTTCATGATGACCTCGAGTGAAACCAGATTGAGAGTTCAGCGATGGCGACGGGTTCTTGCGTGCGGCTTTGCAGGTGACGCACGTTGATAACTTGCGTGTCGCGTTCGTTACTGCCAACCACGATGGCGTACCTGGCCCTGAGCTTTTCGGCATCGGCAAGCGCCTTGCCCATTCCTTTTACCTTATAAGCCGCCTGAGCCTTTCCGACGGCCCGCACTATTTGAGCGATACTGTGGGCAAACGAAATCAGGTTCTCCTCGAGCGGAATCACGTAGGCCAATATCTCAGGACGTGCCAGAATCGCAACCTTTTCCGCCTCGAGCGCCAAGAGTAGGCGTTCAACGCCAGAACCCCAACCGACACCAGGCGTGTGCGGTCCGCCTAAGATCTCCGCAAGACCATCGTAACGGCCGCCCGCCAGGATCGTGCTTTGCGCCCCGAGCAGCGGGTCACGGTGAATGAATTCATACGCGGTGCGCCGGTAGTAATCGAGCCCACGCACAATGCTGGCATCCAGCACAAACGGAATGCCCCAATCCTGGAGATAAGTCTGAACAAGTTCAAAATGTGCTCGTGCCTCATCACCCAAAAACTCGAGCATCGGTTTAACGGACAACTCTTTTAAGATCACCTGATCGTTCTTGTCTTTGGAATCCAAAATCCGCATTGGATTCAAAGCGAGCCGTTCCTGAGAATCGCTCGAGAGACGGCTCACAACAGGGGAGAGCAAATCCTTGAGGTACGTGTTGTACTCGAGCCGATCCTGTGGATCACCGACGCTACCGAGTCGAATCTCGTAATCATGAATCCCCAAGGCATTCATGATGCTCCAACCGATCTGAATGCTTTCCGCATCCGCAAGCGCGTCGGCCAGTCCAATGATCTCGAGCCCGAGTTGGTGAAACTGCCGAAAGCGTCCTTTGGCCGGTTTCTCTCCACGGAACATCGGCTCGAACGTCCACAGCTTTACCGGGGTTGGTTTCGAGGCCATGCCATGCTCGAGATAGGCCCGGATGATTGGGGCCGTTGCCTCTGGACGCAAGCACAGACTGCGCTCGCCCTTGTCGGTAAACGTGTACATCTCCTTGCGCACAATGTCCGAAGACTCACCAACCGCTTTGCTGAAAACCCCGACATCCTCAAAAACTGGAGTGTGAATCTCCCCCGCGCCGCTTCGTTCGAGCACCAACTTCGCTCGCTCAAGCACGTAATTCCATCCGGCTGCATCCTCTGGCAAGCGGTCAAATGTACCCTTGATCGTCTGGTATTTCATCAGGGCATCATACGGTCTGGGTTGGTGCAAAAAAAGAACGCACCTTTGACAGGGCGCGTTCCAAAACTCAACTCGAGTAACCCTATGGATTCACGCTGTACGGCAAGCCGTTCGAGAGTACACCGCCAACACGCACGTACAAGAAACGACCGGTAGGGCGCGTACCCGCAGGAACCTTGATGGCGATGTCCGTGCTGGTCCAAGAGACGATGCTCGAGGCCGGGGCATCATTGCCGTTGTCACCAATGTCATCAGCGTTGAAAACCACTTGAGAATTTTGTGGTCCGCCAAGGTAACGGCCCTGAATCAACAGCACCTCACCCGGCGAGACGGCCTTATCGAGTTTGATCAGCACGGGTTTGAGGCTTGGACGGTCGGCGCTCGGGGCGCAGGCGGAAAGCGTCAGGGCGAGCAGGGCGAATGCGGTTAAAAATTTCTTCATCGGTTCCTCCGGGTCTCGAGATTGAAATGATGTAGAGCCTAGGTTAAGTGTAGTGCAAAGATGGGAT
>JANOWZ010000232.1:0-2707 GCA_031418155.1 Deinococcales bacterium | reverse complement strand
TACAACCTCGAGTATCAAGTCACGGGTGTGTTCTCGCGGCGTTTGGGTTTCCTGGCCGATGTGAACGGTTTGGACACGACGGCCTTGCTCGAGGACCGTAAGCTTGGGCTTGAACCAGCAGCGAATTACGAGGCTTGGCTCGAGACGGCAAAACCTGATGTGGTTTTTGAGGCTTCGAGTTTGGACCCGTACACCGGGCAGCCCGCGATTGATTACTGCCGGTTGGCCCTCGAGCGTGGTGCTCACGTGGTCACGGCCAATAAAGGTCCGATTGTTCATGCTTACCGTGAGTTGGATGCCTTGGCGAAATCCAAGGGCGTGCGTTTCTTGTTCGAGGCGACCTTCATGGGTGGCAGCCCAATTTACAGTTTGTTCCGCGAGACACTGCCGACCGCGAAGCTCCTGCAATTTCGTGGAATGCCCAATTCCACGAGCACTGTGGTTTTGAACGCCATCGAAACCGGCTCGAGTTACGAGGCTGGCATCCGTCAGGCGCAAGACATGGGCATTGCCGAAACCGATCCGAGTTACGACGTGGATGGTTGGGACAGCACCGTCAAAGTGATTGGTCTGGCGAATGTCCTGATGGGCTCGAGTTTGGGCATTGATGATGTTGAACGGCTCAGCATTCGCAGTGTGCCGGACGCGGAGATTCAGGCGGCATTCCGGGCGAACACGCCGTACCGATTGGTGGCAACGATTTGGCGTGACGGTGAGACAGTTCGTGCCAGCGTCAAACCCGAAAAGCTCGAGCCGAGCGATCCGTTGCGGGCCGCGACTGGTGCGGACATGTTCGCGTATTTCAAAACCGACGTGCTGCCGGGGTTGACGGTGATCGGGCACGATGGCGATGCCCACACAACCGCCTACGACATGCTCTGTGATTTCGTAACCGCAACAAAGGGCCGTTAACGCCAACGGCTCAAGCCTTGAACTTGGTGTTCCCTTCGCCTTTCACCCTTCGCCCTTTGCCCTTCGCCACCGCCGGTGCGTTTTGCCCCAACAATCGGTTTGCATGTGTCAAGATGCGCTTGTTCTGATCTCGAGCCGCGCCGAGCGAGTTGATGCTAAAGGCGACGCGACTTGACACCAGCCAGGGGTGGGTGTTCGAGGTTGCTCGGACTTCAATCCCGAAGGAGCTTACGATGTTGAACCCCAAAGGCGATCTGATCGATTACTGCCGCGTGCATGGTTTGGGCGCACCCGTGTTTGAGAGCCATCAGGAGGGGCCGGAACACCAACCGACGTTCTCTTGTGATGTGCTGATTCAAGAACAGGTGTACGCCAGCGGGCAGGGCCGCACGAAACGTGATGCAGAGAAAGCGGCGGCATCGTTGGCGCTCGCGGCGTTGCAGGTCAATCCGCCTGAGGGTGATCTCGAGCCAACTTCGGCCAAGCCTGTTCATGTGGCGCACGATCATGACGAGGATGAAGGTCCGTGGCCGATCTTCCCGGAAGTCTTGGGCAAGTGCATCGAGGTGGCGAATGCTCGAGTGACGGCTGGTGTGACCGGCATTAAGGCAATGGAGGAAATCCGTGAATTGACGCTCGAGTTGTACCAGGGTTTGCTCGAGGAGTTGGGCGAGTACAGTTAAGGCTGGTTTCGGCCTTGTTTGAGGTTTGGGTTGAGCGAATCTTGCGGCCATTCAATTGAGAATTCAACGCTTTCTTCGGGCTCGAGCTTGCGTTTGAGTTTTGAGAGGTCCACTTCGTTGGCATCGTTGGGTACGGTTTGGAAGACAGCCCGATGCAGGCGACGGAGAAATTTTTTGCGAATGCTTTCGGTTCGTTCTGACATGGTGACTCTCTTTTGATGTCTGGGAGGTGTTGGTTGATTCTGGGCTGTGTCTCGGTGGCTCGGTGCATTTGATCTGGGCTGTGTCAGTTCGATGCCCAGACGTATCCTAGACTTAAGAAGAGTATGCGCCCGAAAAATAAGGATGACAAGAACAACCTGCACGATTCAGTCTGCAACCAATCAAGTTGATGTCAAAAGACGTTTTCACCATCGCTTCGGTCATTGCTTTGTTGGAATCCAGTTCACATCGGCGTGCCTCGAGATCTGTGACCAAGGGTGGTCGCCGTGATGTCGGCCTGGTGATGGTTGTGGCCGTGTGGCTTTCAAAACCAAAGTACCCATGAACGAACCCTCGAGCCGGGTACAGCGGGTTTTCATGCGCTTTGCGTAAAATCCGGTCATGCGCACATTGTTGCTTTCCATGATCGGGCTGATCGCCTGCTCCACCCCTTCGCTGACGCTCGAGGGCCGGACATTGTGGGCCTCAAAAAACTTGAGCAGTTACACTTACACCCTGCAACGCTCCTGCTTCTGCCCGGAGGAGTACAGCAAAGCGATGCGGCTCGAGGTGCGCAACGGTGCATTGACCAGCGTCATATACGTCGATTCGGCTGCGGATGTGCCTGCGCAAATGCAGCCGACCGTGTTCAGGATCGGGGCGTTTTTTGATTTGATCGATTCCACCCAAAAGAAGGGCGGTCACGTCAACAACCTGCAATTTGATGCCAAAATCGGGTATCCGACCCAGATAAACCTCGATCCGATCCCTGAGGCGATAGACGATGAAACCTCGTACAGCCTCTCGGATTTGAAGGCACTCTGAGACCGGGTTCACAGGCAAGGCTGAATGTCGTACCCTCGAGCCATGAGGCTCGGTATCGTTTCTGACACGCACGGTCTGGTTCGACC
>JANOWZ010000231.1:0-1607 GCA_031418155.1 Deinococcales bacterium | reverse complement strand
ATCCGGCCCTCGCCGATCACGCGCACGGTGAGAGCGCACCGCCACCAACCTCTTTAAAACAGATGGATCTCAAAACCCATTACGACGTGACCACACCCGCCCGAGCCTGGGCCTGCTGGAACGTCCTGACGCACGGCAAACCCGCCGCGAAAGTGCTCGAGGAATTCCGTGAGCAAACACAAACCGCGCTCGATCAATCGCTCGAGACTTTGCGTAGACGCGCTCGGACCTGGGGCACACCATCCGATTCATGGCCCGCCGCGCTTGATGTTCAAGCTTTCGTGATGACGTTCGCCGAGTTGATGTTGAAGGCCCAAGAACGCCATCCAGATTTCAACACGCGACTCGAAGCGTTCACCGCGACCCTCGATCCACGCCTTGACGCGCCGATGCTTTCACAACTCATCACCGATTATGTTTGGGCGCAATCCGAATTGATCGGTCCCGCCGTCGTGCTCGGGTTTGGATCGCTGCATTACCCGGCGGTCTTGCTCGAGGATGAAACGATGATCCAAACGATTCGCGCCAGCCTTAAGACCGCGCAACGCGAACTCGGCATTCACATACGCGAACGCCAATTCTTTGCGGGCATCTCTGACATGAGTTGGTTTGGGACCGCCAACACGCACGACCTCGAGATCGTCAACACCAACACGCCCGCCCCTCGAGCCCGCATTCACAGTGTCAATCGTCGGGCCACCCTGGGCGTGCCCACGATCAACATTGGACCGTGGGGCCGCGATTACCACCAATGGCTCGAGCGGGCGCACATCAAGTACAGCTTCGAGCACCTGCCCGAGATCGTCTGGCGCGTGGCGATGGCTGCGCTGGATTCTGAGTCGTGAGTGCTGGGTTTTGAGTCTGAAACCTCGGGCCTGAGCGCCAGAGAAAAGAATCGTTTCGCATCTCGCAAATTCCTGGTCGTCCTCGGCTTAAGATTGGTCATGTTCTGGAAACGCAAACCCGCCGAGACCGGCCCAAATTTCGTCAAACTCGAGGGACAGAACGCCTTTCGTGTGCGCGTCAAAACCTCGAAACGGGGCGAGGTCATCGAGGTTCGCATGACCAAATCCGGTGACATCTCCAACAATGAGGGCGGCGGGTACTTCGTGCGCAAGCATTTGATCGGACCCAATTCGTTTGATCGGGCGACGCTCGAGATCACCTTTGGCGCAAATTATTCCAAACCGATTGTGACGGTTGAAGGTGGCGAGGCCGTACCGCTCAGCGATTGGCAATGATACCTGAACTTATGAACAGTCGGCATCAAATCGCTTGGGGTAAGATGCGGGTCCCGTTGAGACACCCGTGACGACCCAAAACGCCCCTGAAAACACAAGCTCCTCGAGCCCGCAGGCCCTTCCGGGTGATTTCGTGGTTCGTGCCTCGGTTGCCGTTTTGGTCGGTACACTGCTGCTGCGTTTGGCGGGCGGGTTGGCGCTCTCGAGCCTGGGACTGTACTTGAATTCTTTGGGTGCACAGGGCGCTGGGATCGCCTGGGTCGCCGCCGGGTACTACGCGACCGAACTGCTGCTCGCGCCAGTGTTCGGGGCGCTCTCAGACCGTTACGGGCGCAAGATTTTCCTGGTGCTTGCCCCGTTGCTCGG
>JANOWZ010000230.1:0-15216 GCA_031418155.1 Deinococcales bacterium | reverse complement strand
AAGCCGTCGCCGCCTCGAGCGCCGTCGCGCAAATCGCCGACCTCTCGAGTTGGGTCGTGCAGAACCGTGTGGCCGAAAGTGACCTGCCCTCACTTCAGGTTGGAATGCCCGTGACCATCGTGGTCAACGCCATTGGTGATAGCGAACTCGAGGCGAAAATCATTCAGATGGGTCAGGTGCAAAAGTTCAAAGACCCGTTGTACTACTACCAAGTCGATGCGTTGATTCTGAGCAAGGAAGCACCCGAAGGAATTTCTCCCGGCCTGTCCACCACGGCGACCTTCGTCACCGAAGAGGCGACCGAAGTGCCTATCGTTCCTGTCAACGTGCTGCAATCGCAGAACGGCAAAACCATCGTTGAAGTCAAATCTGGCGAAGAAGTTCGCAAGGTCGTTGTCGAAACCGGATTGGACGATGGCACGAATGTCGAAATCAAAAAGGGCCTCAAGGTCGGTGATCTCGTCGTCCTGCCACCGCCGCCCGGAAGCGCCACACCGCAAAATTCGCCCGGTGGTCTCGGCGGCATCATCAAGTTTTAGTTGGTTGTGAATCTCAAGTCATGAGTCTCGAGTCAAACAAGTTCGACCCACGTAGTCACCCACGAAACGCAATTCACAAACTGAACCAAAGCTCTATCCACCCTCGAGCCAGAAAAACCGAACCTCGAGTCTTCGCACAGCATCTTCACGAGGCAGCAATGGGCATTGAACTGATCGGCATTCAAAAAAAGTACGTCATGGGTGGTGAAACCCTGAACGTCTTGCGCGGCGTGGATTTGCATTTGCAAGATGGCGAGTTCGTTGCCTTGATGGGTCCGAGCGGTTCGGGCAAATCGACCTTGATGAACATTATTGGTTTGCTGGACTGGCCGAGCAAGGGTCAGTATCGGCTCGAGGGTCAGGATGCGAGCAGTCTCAGTACGGTGCAGCGGGCGCGATTGCGCAACCGGCACATCGGGTATGTCTATCAGAATTTCAATCTGATCCCCCGTATGAGCGTGCTCGAGAATGTCATGACACCGTTGATGTACCGGGGCATGATTCCACGTGAACGGCGCGAACGGGCGTTAAACGTGCTCGAGCGGGTGGGCATGACCGAGCGCATACGCCACATGCCGAGCCAGCTTTCTGGTGGTCAGCAGCAACGTGTGGCGGTGGCTCGAGCCTTGGTTGGTGGTGCGGGCGTGTTGCTCGCCGACGAACCAACCGGGAACCTCGACACGCGCACCGGTCTGCAAATCATGGCGATGTTCGAGCAACTGCACGCGGATGGCAAGACAGTTTTGCTCGTGACGCACGACCTCGAGATTGCGCGTCATGCGGCCCGCACCATCATCATCCGTGACGGTCGCATTCGGGCGGATACAACCGTGCCCAAGCAACGCCGGGCGCTCGAGGAACTCGCCAATTTGCCACTCGAAGACATGGACGAACTGATCGATGGGGAGTTGGTCTCGTGAACCTGTTTGACTGCCTTCAGATTGCCTTGCGAGCGATTCGATCCAATCCGTTGCGATCCGCGCTGACTTCACTCGGCGTGATTATTGGTGTGGCCTCAGTTGTGGCACTCGTCGCCTTGGGTCAGGGTGCGGGCGTGCAAATCTCCAAGCAGATTCAGGGCTTGGGCACGAACTTGATTATTATCGCCACACAGATTCCACCGAACGGTGGCACCTCGAACCCCAACAACCTCGGTGGACCGCCGCAACTGTTTCCCGACGATGCCGATGTGCTCAAAGATGCGCTCGGCGATGGGGCGATTGTGATTCCGGTGCAGAACGCGCAGACACCACTGAAGATCGGTTCAAAGGTCGTGAACGCAAATGTCGTCGGCACCTGGCCCGTCTACGCCGATGCTCGAGGTTTGCAAATCACCGAGGGGCGTTTTTTGCGGGCCGGTGGCGAGGAAAGTCCCAGCAACGAGATCGTGCTCGGGGCCGATGTTGCGTACCGACTGTTCGGACGGCTCAGCCCGATTGGGCGCGATGTGCTGATCAAGGATTACCTTTACAAAATCGTTGGCGTGACGGCACCTCGAGGTTATGAAGGTTTTCAGAACGTCGATCAGAACGTCTACCTGACGATGGTCACGACCGAAACCCAGGTGCTCGGCACGGATGTGGTCAATTCGATTTACGTGCAGGCACCGAAAGCCGAACAAATTCCGGCGCTCGAGCAAAGCATCACCAACGCGCTCGCCGAGGCGCACGGCATCACCGATCCAGAGCAGTACGATTTCAGTGTGCGCAGTCAATCGGCACTGTTGAACACGGCTCGAGGCACGCTGAATGTGGTCACGACGCTGCTTTCCGGGATCGCGTTGGTTTCGCTCTTGGTTGGCGGCATTGGCATCATGAACATCATGCTCGTCTCTGTCACCGAACGCACCCGCGAGGTCGGCATTCGCGTCGCGCTCGGCGCACTGCCTCGAGACATCGTGTTGCAATTCATCACCGAGGCGCTGATCCTCTCGAGCTTGGGTGGGATTCTCGGGATTCTCGGCGGGATTGGTGTGGCCCGAGTGATCTCGGTGTTTGCGGGTTGGCAGACGGTGATTTCGGCATCGGTGGTTGCGGTGGCGTTCGTCTTCTCGTTGGTGGTTGGCGTGTTCTTCGGTTGGTATCCGGCGTTTCTGGCCGCCAAGCTCGATCCGATCAAAGCGTTGCGTTACGAGTGATTTCTTGAACAGAGCAGCAACTCGAGTCTCCCCTGTCCAGTTTTCCAGCCGAATTTGAGGCGGGCACAAACCGCCGGGCCTGAAACCATCGGGAGTCAACGCGGTATGATGCTCGAGTTTGCGTTCGAGCCAGCGCCTCTGCCAGATGCTCGAGCCTTGTAAGGAGACCTCATGAAAGCACCTGTTCGTGTTGCCGTGACTGGCGCTGCCGGTCAGATTGGGTACAGCCTGTTGTTTCGCATTGCCAGTGGCGAAATGTTGGGTGCGGATCAACCCGTGATTTTGCAATTGCTCGAGATCACTCCGGCGTTGAAAGCCTTGAACGGCGTGATCATGGAACTCGAGGATTGCGCCTTTCCATTGCTGGCGGGCACGGTCGCGTCGGATGATCCGATGGTGGCGTTCAAAGATGCGGATTACGCCCTGTTGGTTGGTGCGATGCCGCGCAAGCAGGGCATGGAACGTGGGGATTTACTCTCCGCGAACGGTGGGATTTTCCGCCCGCAGGGTCACGCGCTTTCCGAGGTCGCATCCGGTGATGTCAAAGTCTTGGTGGTTGGAAACCCAGCGAACACGAATGCCTTGATCGCACAGCAGAACGCGCCGAAACTTGCGGCGGGTCAATTCACGGCAATGGTGCGCTTGGATCACAACCGCGCCATGTCACAACTGAGCGCCAAAACCGGCAAGCCCGTCTCGAGCATTCGCAAAATGACGATCTGGGGCAACCACTCAAGCACGCAGTACCCGGATTTGTTTCACGCGGAAATAAATGGTCAGAACGCCGCAGCATTGGTGAACGATCAATCCTGGCTCGAGGGGACGTTCATTCCGACCGTTGCCAAGCGTGGCGCGGCCATCATTGAAGCTCGAGGTTTGTCCAGCGCCGCGAGCGCCGCGAACGCCGCGATTGACCACATGCGTTCCTGGGCTTTGGGCACGGCGGATGGCGATTGGGTTTCGATGGGCATTCCCAGCGACGGCAGTTACGGTGTGCCAGCAGGTTTGATTTACGGTTTCCCTTGCACCTGCAAAGATGGCAAGTACGAAATTGTGCAGGGCCTCGAGATTGATGCCTTCAGCCAGGGGCGAATGGATGCGACTGCGGCAGAATTGACCGAGGAACGCGATGCGGTCAAGGAACTTGGCTTGATCTGAACTTGAACGATTTGGGCCTCGGGATGTTCATCTTGAGGCTCATGTTTTGGACGGTTTGTTGAACACTCAAAATCGCACGCTTGGACGTGACGCTTCGAGGTCGCCCAAACGAAACTCGGGCGGTTCAACGTGAATGGTCACGCTGGTCTCGGGCAGGCGTTGCAAAATCGCGTTTTCGATCTCGTCGCATAGGTCATGCGCCGCCTGAACGCTCAGTTCGCTCGAGACAATCAAATGAAAATCCACGAAACGTCGCGCACCGGAACTGCGGGTGCGCAAATCATGCACCTCCAGATAACGAAGCTCGAACGATTCGAGCACCGTGTGAATCGAGGCGAGTTCTTCGCTGGAAAGCGCCTCGTCCATCAATCCGCGCAGGCTGTGACGGATCAGGTCGTAACCGGTCTTGAGCACGTTGACCGCCACAAGCATCGCAATCAATGGATCAACCCAGGTCAGGCCGGTCAATGACGCGATCAGCAGGCCAATGAGCACCCCTATCGAGGTGATGACATCTGCCATCACGTGCTTGCCGTCCGCCTCGAGCGCAATCGAACGTGCGGCCCGACCCACGCCGATCAGGTAGCGGGCCAACCAGAAATTGAGCAGACTCGAGAAGGCCGTGACCAGCAACCCTGGAACGCTGAGCGGCAAGGCTCGAGGTTCAAGCAGGCGTTCACGGGCCGCCACGACAATCAAGACGGCGGCCATGCCAATCAGCACGCCCTCAAGCACACTCGAAAGGTACTCGGCCTTGTCATGACCATAGGGGTGGTCCTCGTCCGGTGGGCGGGCCGCGAGCGCCACCGCCCAGGCTGCGAGTGCCGCCGCCGCGATGTTGACCACGCTCTCGAGCGCATCGGAGAGCACACCGACCGAACCGGTCAGCGCGTACCCAAGCAGCTTAACGCCAAAGACGACCAGACCACCGACGAACGCCACGATCACGGCACGGGATTTTGCGGCTTGGCTCGAGGTGGTCGTCACTGGTTCAAAGTCTAGCCCGAGAAGGGGAAGCGACGGTAAAACGGCTCGAGCCAAAAACACTCAAACACGGTCAGAAGACAGGATCAAAACCTGTGCCGCTACTCGAGCTTGTTGAGGTGGCTCGGGTTTGCCTCAAACGTCCATGTTCAACCAGGTGTACTTGCCGCAGTCTTCCGCGCCACCCTTGTGCTTCAAGAGTCGAATCAATGCCTTGTGGTCGTCACGGATGATGAACGAAATCTGTTCTACCCCTCGAGATTTCAGTTCGCCGAGCGCCCCCAAGTACAGGACTTCAGCACTTTTAAGCGTGCGGTGGTCCGGGTGAATGTACAGGGTTTCGGTCAATGCCCAACGGTGCGACATGACCTTGGAAAAGGTGAATCCCACCACCAAACCGTTTTTCTCGAGCACCATCAGAACGTTCTCGCGGCGGTCCTTGACCCATTCGAGCAGTTCGGATTTGGTGTAGAACACCAGTTGCTCTGAGACTTTGAATTCGTCGGTGCTGGCACCCAGTTCGTGGATCACACGGATGTCCGTGCCGGTCGCGTAACGGGCCACGAACTTATCGCTGCTGATTTGTCCGCTCGGGATCAAATACTTTGGGGTCGGTTCAGAAAGACCTTCGGTGTTGCTGCGTCGCATTGCATTCCCCTCCCAGAGACGGCCCAGTGTGTCGCAAAAAGATTTAAGGCCGATCAAGCCGCCACGGATTGCTCGAGCAACGGGGGGAGGATCAACTCGAGTTCAACTTTGCAACCGTACCGGAAAATCCGATCTTAAGGCTGTGAGCCCATCCGCACTGCATCCCCTGCTAAAGTCGAGGTTCAAACCTCGAGCCCACGTTCAATCCCGCTTTTCGGGCCGCATCAGTGGGAACAAGAGCACGTCACGGATCGAATGGTGGTTGGTCAGCAGCATCGCCAAACGGTCGATGCCCATGCCCATCCCGGCGGTCGGTGGCATCCCGTACTCGAGCGCCAAAAGGAAATCTTCATCCTGCTGATGCGCCTCGTCGTCACCCGCATCGCGGCGCGAGGTTTGCGCTTCAAAACGGGCGCGTTGGTCAAAGGCATCGTTCAATTCGCTGTAAATCGGTGAGAGTTCAAAACCCGCCACGAACAAATCGGTGCGTTCGGTCAGGTTGGGCCTCGAGCGGTGTTTTTTGACCAACGGACTGGTGGCGAGCGGCATGTCCATCACGAAGGTCGGGTTGATCAGCGTGTGTTCGACGTAATGCCCAAAGAGTTTGTCCAACAACTTGTACGAGGGCGTTTTGCGGTGCTCCGGGTGATGCTGATCGCTCCAGGTTCGCAACAACCCGAGGTCCAAGGGATCAAAATCCAAACCGGCGGCCTCTTTGAGCGAACTGCTGAAATCGATCCGGACGAACGGCTTGCCGAAATCGATCTGATGCTCGCCGAACGGCAGGCTGGTTTTGCCGCAAACCTCCGTGACCAACGAGCGCAGCATCTCCTCGATCAACGCCATCATGTCTTGGTAATCGGCATAGGCCCAGTAAAACTCGAGCATCGTGAATTCCGGGTTGTGCGTCTGGTCTGCACCCTCGTTGCGGTAGATGCGGCCAATCTCGTAAACCTTTTCAAAACCACCGACCATCAATCGCTTTAAATGCAACTCGAGCGCGATGCGCAAATTGAAATCGTGATCGAGTTGGTTGTGATGCGTTAAAAACGGTTTGGCCTCAGTCCCGCCAGCCTGTGCCTGAAGGGTTGGACCTTCGACCTCGAGAAAATTGCGGGAATCCAGAAAACGCCGAATAAAACTCACGGCCTTGGCCCTGGTCACAAACGTCTTGCGCGACTCCTGATTCAGGATCAAATCCAAATACCGTTGCCGGTAGCGCAACTCCTTGTCCTCGAGCCCGTAATGCTCGCTCGGCAATGGGTGCAGGCATTTGACCAGCGGCCTGAAGTTTGAAACTTTCACGGTCAACTCGCCAGATTTCGTGGTGATGAGGTGGCCCTCGATGCCGATGATGTCGCCCAAATCAATCTTCTTGGCGGCATCAAATTTCTCGAGGTCATTCTTGGCGAACAAACATTGAATCCGACCCGAACCGTCCTGCAAAACCGCAAAGATCAACTTGCCAATGTCGCGCCACGCCATCACACGGCCCGCAATTGAGACGCGCTCCTCGAGCCATTCCTGCTGCGGTTCGAGTGTACTGACTGGGTGTGCTGTGTGCAGTTGAGCGGTGCTGTGCGTTTTCGAGTACGTGTACGGAAATTTCTCGAACCCTGCCGCCTCGAGTGCAGCAGCGTTGTTCAAACGCGCAATGGTTTGCTCATGAAGATGGGTTGGAGTCTGATCGGGTTGGTTCGTGCTCATTCGGGCTCGAGTGTACCCTGTCAGGGCGGCAAGGTTAGCGGGGCTGCAACAGTGATCGCGCAACTTCACGCCCGAACCTGTCAGCACGGCTACGGGCGTTTGGCCTGTCCCGAGTTCGGATTTACCATCAGGCTCGAGACATCCACCGCCTCAAAATCCGAACCCTGAAGCTTGGCGAATCCCGTCACCAGTTCATCGTCGTTCCAACGTGAATCTGGCGCTCCGCCGATGTACCAGTTCGAGCCATTGTCTGCCAGGATCAACCCGTAGGTTTTCATCGCCTTGAACAGCACCTGCAAGGTTTTTGAAAAACTGCCGATGTTCACACTGGCTTTCAAGCGAAAACGCTGCCCCATCGCTGGAAGGCTGGCATCGCTCGAGGCTCCGGCCTGATGACGTGCGGGCCAGACATACGCCGTGCGCGTCCGCGCCGCTGTGAAACGAATCGCATGTTTGATCTCACCGGCCTGCACCTCGTCGAAACGCACCAAAAGGGGCAGAATGGGCAGGCCAGCGGCATCGCCAGAAGTCCAAGTCTCGGGTCGCAACGCGTTGGATCGCAAATCCCAAACCGCCCCGGAATACGCCCGCCAAGCATTGCCCGCCTGTGGATATGCGGCAAACAATTCAAAAAGCTTGCAACGCCCCATCTGTGCCACGAGCACGTGCCGGTCACCGCTCGAGTTGGCCCCACCCTCAATCGGTGGGTTCGCCGGGATCGGGTACGGGCCGGGGTCACTTTCATCGGGTTGTTCAAACGAGACGCTGACACCCGCTTGGGTGCTGGGCACGGTGATGTACGGAATGCCAATCGGAGCGCCTTCATAGACCGTACCGAAGTCAGGATGCAGGTCTATCGCGGAACCCAGCGAATTGATGTACATGCTCGAGTTGCGGTCCACCGGCAAGGTATTCACCGCTGTGTTGAGGATGTGATCGGCTGGCAACATCGGACAGCCTTGCAAGCTGCCACCGCCCGCAATTGGGGTTTTGCTGGACATGTTGGCTTGTGTCTGCGCGGCGGGACAGGCGATCATCAGGGCCAGCAGCAGCAAACCGACCGCAACCATCATTTTTCGCATGAAGATTCCTCCGCAACTGCTCAACCGTAAAGCCTTGAGCATCGTGACCTCATGATCATCCTTGGTCAGTCAATCCGATTGCCATGAAAAATCCGTTATTGGATGACTTCAGTTTTTCGTTTGCACATGGAATTATAGGCCCCAACCGATTTGTGCCCGGATCATCTTGCACCCGGTCCAACGTCTGATTTTGTGAGGGCTCACTCTGTTTTTTATACCAATTTGCTTTAGCCTGATTTTCGCACAACAAGGGGGTCAAGATGAAACAAGGAGTCTCGAGACGTGACGCACTCAAAGTCTTCGGTGGTGCCGGACTGCTGGCAGCCAGCGGCGGGGTCCACTTGAACGCAACCGCACAAACCGCCACGGCCAGCGCAGCGAACGGTGGCGGCTTCAACCGCATCAAAATCGGTGATTCCACCGTGATCGTCCTGTCAGACGGACAAACACCGCCAGGACCACTGATCCCCAACTGGGGTGCGAACCCGGAACTCAAAGCCGACTTTGAAAAAACCCTACAAGAGGCATTCATTGATCCGGCAGCCGCCCGCAACAATTTCAATCCGGTCTTCGTTGACACTGGCAAGAACAAAGTCTTGATCGACACCGGCCTGGGGGCGCAGGCACAGGCCAGTTCTCCGATTGGGCGGTTGCAAACGCACCTCGAGTTGGCTGGCATCAAGGCCACCGACATTGACACGGTCTTCATCACGCATGGACACCCAGATCACATTCAAGGCATGACCGACACCGCTGGCAAACCCGCCTTTCCGAACGCAAAATTCATCATGGGTGAAACCGAACACAGCTTCTGGACCAAACCCGCCACGGGTGAGATCAGTGCCGGAATCAAGAAAAACGTCCTCGGCGTACAGGACCGAATCACGCTGATCAAGGCAGGGGCAGAGATCGTGCCGGGATTGACCAGCATCGATTCGCCGGGTCACACGCCGGGACACATGAGCGTGCTCGTCTCGAGCGGTAAGGACCAGATGATGGTCTTCGGTGATGCCGCCGGGCATTTCCTGTTGTCCTTGCAATACCCGCAGGCGTACTTGGGTTTTGACAATGACAAGCAACTGGTGGTGCAAACCCGAGCGAAACTCTTTGATCGCGTCTCGAGCGAGAAGATGCTGGTCACGGCCTATCACTTTCCGTGGCCTGGAGCGGGGTACATTCGCAAACGCGCCGCCGGTGGTTACGAGTTCGTTCCTGCGGCATTTTCGTTCTAAAGTCATTACAAGCACAACCAAAAGGTCTCGAGGTTTCAGTCTCGAGACCTTTTGAATCACTTCAGTTCGTGGGTGTGACTGTGCCCGGTTCTCGAGGCGGCACGATCTCCTCTATCGTTCCAAACAACGCCTCGTAGCGCTGCACGTTCTCCTCGAGCGCCTTCAAGAACGCTTTGGCGTGGCGCGGACTGGTCAACACCCTCGAGACGACCAAGGCCGGTTGTTGCGGCAAGACCAGCGCGAAATCGAACATGAATTCGTTCGGTAGGTGCGAGATGACCGCGAAATTCGTATAACGGCCCGGAGCGGTTTCGGCGGTCAACTCGAGTTTGAAATCTGGTTGGGTGTCCATAACCGAAGTCTACCGGCTGGGACGGATCAGCAAAAGTAAGCGAAACCGTCGGCCCGCACAATGACGGGCCGACGGTTTGAATGTTGAAGCTCGAGCTTATTCGAGGTTTACGCGGCGGCTTCTTGCAAACGCGGCAAATACTTTTTAAGTTGAAAGCGCACGCGGCCCAAATTCTGGCTCGAGTCCAGCGTGGCGAGCACACTGACATTTCCGAGCGGTGTCAGCAAGACCGGTCCTTCGGCGTATTCGATCATGACTTGCGCGACCTCACCTTTGCCAAAAAATTCGGCCAGACTTTGACCTGCGGCAAGGCTCGAGGAGGCAACGCCACCCAAGAAATCCAGGTCGATGTCACCACCGTCACTGGTTGCCGATTCGATTACGAAGCCGTCCTCGCCGATGATGGCGATGGAGGTGAGTCCTTTGATGCGGGCGATTTCTTCGAGCAGGCTGCGTAAATCCATGATGACCTCGGGTGGAAAAAAGGGTGAGCAGGGTGATCTCGAGTGAGCAAATTTTCGAGTTGGCAAACCTCGAGTGAATAATTAGCCCAATTCTTGCACGAGTTGCAACGCGAGTCGGGCCATTTCGACCTGAATCTGCCGCAAGTCCGCGCCACGTTGCGCCGCCACCGTCAACGAGTATTGCGTGCCAGCCCGCACCGTGATCATCTCGAACTGGTCGGTGGTCAGGCTGTAGCGAAACAACCGTCCGCCACCCAAACGGCTCCCGGCGGTGGTCGTGGACCGCACCAGGGTCGCGGTCTCGGCGGCCAGCAATGTCGCAGAGACCGTGTCACCACCGACCGATTCGATCTCGAGGCCATCGTCGGCGACCAGCACCGCCGTCATCACCTGTGGGATGCTCCCGAGCGATCCGAGCCAACGCAGCGCCATCAGCTCACAACCTCACGGATGCGACCGGCGGCCTGCTGCCCCAACAATCGCGCCTTGCCGACGTTCCCTTTGGGCTCGAGGATGATTGTCAAGAAAAATTCGGACGTGACCTCTTTGGTAAATCCCATGATCTGCTCGGCGGTGATCAGGATTTCGGTGACATTGCCAGCCGTCAGGCTGACCGAGTACGCCGCTTTGACTGATTTGAGGATGTTGGCGTGCTCGGCAATGATCGTGTCGAGGTTCAGGCTCGAGTCGGCGGCGTACTGTTCGATCAACAGGCCGTCCATGCCACCGATGGCCGCTCCGAGAGCGCCATCCACGTCGTTTACGAGGGTCGATAAGAGTTCGTCTAATTCCACAATGCCCGCAGTGTAGCGGATGATGCGCTGAGCAGACGGGAATTTGACCACACGCCAGGAGGCCACAGCTCGAGATCTCAGATTAATGCTCGAGTGCGAGTCTCCCCGCGCACGCACCTCGGGCGTGCGGTAGCATGAACGCCCATGAGTCACGAAATCACCATCGGCGCGATCAAACGCGAACTCCCGATCATCGAAGTTGCCCCCGGCGTGAGTGTCGCCCTCCTGAACCTCTTGGGCGATGCCGAACTGACCGAAGAGGCCGGGAGGCTACTGGCCGCCAAATTGCCCGCCAACATTGATGTGCTGGTCACGCCGGAGGTCAAAGCCGTGCCGCTCGCGCATGTGATCTCGAGGATCACCGGTAAGCCATACATCGTGGCCCGCAAAACTGCCAAACCGTACATGCAAAAGCCAGTCATCAAGGAAGTCATCTCAATCACGACTGGCAAACCACAATTGCTGGTTTTGGATGGCGCGGATGTCGCGCACCTCAAGGGCAAGAATGCGGCGATCATCGATGATGTCGTCTCGACCGGTGGCACTTTGCGGTCACTCTCGAGCCTGATCGTTGAGATTGGCGGGCACGTCGGCGCGACGCTTGCCGTCTTTACCGAAGGCGATGAACGCCCGGATATCATCTCACTCGGACACCTGCCGTTGTACCTGAAGTAAGTCATGGGTTTTGAGTCGTGAGTTCTGAGTTACAGCATCCCCTCGAGCTTGAATTGGAGAGCACATGTCAACTGAAACCTTCGCACTCGAGATCGGCAGGCTTCACCGTAGCGTGCCCTTGGTGCGCCCCACGCCGAACACGCGACTGCCCTTGATTGAACTGCTCGGCGATGCCGAACTGACCCGCACCTGCGCCCTTGAGTTGCAAAAAATCCTGCCCGTGAACTGCGAGGTGATTTTCACCTGTGAAACCTCGAGCATTGTGCTGGCCCATGCGCTCTCGGAATTGACCGGATTGCCTTACGAGGTGGCCCGCAAACGCCGCCGTCCGTACATGGATGCGCCATTGATCCAAGAGGTCAACGCCATGACGCTCGGGGTCGGTGAAACGTTGTGGTTGGCCTCGAGTCATGCGAAACGCTTGGCAGGCAAACAGGTTGTGGTGATTCTGGATGTCGTCTCGAGTGGTGGCACGATTGCCGCCCTCGAGCGCTTGGTCGTGCGGGCTGGTGGCAGTGTCACCGGTCGGCTGGCGGTCTTCTCGCAGGGCGTACCCAAAGGTGGGATTGTGGCGGTCAAGGAATTACCGGTCGGCTGAAGCTCGAGTTTCAGCAAAAAGTGATACGAACCTACTCCTCAAACTTGAGTCTGCTTGTATAATGCCAGAACTGCTCGAGTCCTAATACTCAGGGCAAACTCGACGTGCTCTGGAGATATCAATGGATTACTACGAACTTCTCGGCGTGAACAAAACCGCCGATAGCGATGAAATCAAACGCGCCTACCGAACCTTGGCCCTCAAATTCCACCCAGACAAGAATCCTGGGAACAAAGAGGCCGAAGAAAAATTCAAGCAAATCAACGAGGCTTACGGGGCGCTCTCCGATCCAGAAAAACGCGCCGAGTACGACCAGTACGGCAAAGTCGGCGGTGCAGCGGGTGCAGGTTTCAATCCGAACGGCGGCATGGGTGACATCTTCGACCTGTTCAACAGCGTCTTCGGCGGCGATGTCTTCGGCAATCAGGGCGGTCGCACCCGAGGTCGCAACAGTGCGGCACGCGGCGAGGACCTGCAAGTTGAAACGCGCATCACGCTCGAGCAGGCACGCGACGGGGCCGACATTGAAGTTGAAGTGGACCGGCTCGAGGGTTGCGGCCATTGCAACGGCAAACGCAGCGAACCTGGGGGCAAGGGCTTGCAAACCTGCCAAACCTGCGGCGGGGCCGGACAGGTTCGGCAGATGCAACGCACGATCCTGGGCAACTTCATGACGGCGGCACCATGCCAGACCTGCAAAGGCACCGGCGAGATCAACCCTGATCCTTGCACCGTTTGTCACGGTCGGGGCCGCACGATCAAACCCGAGAAGGTCATGGTCACGCTGCCCAAAGGCATCGACGGTGGCTACCGACTGCGCGTCTCGAACGCGGGCAACCACGGCCTGAACAACGGTCCGAGCGGCGACTTGTACGTGTTTCTGGAACTCGAGCCGCACAAGTACCTCGAGCGTGACGGTGATGATCTGCATTACACGCTGCCGGTTGGACTTGCACAGGCGGCACTCGGCAGCAAAGTCAGCATTCCAACCCTGGATGGTGCCGAACCGCTCGAGATTCCTGCTGGAGCGCAACACGGCGAACAAATCCGTATTCGCGGCAAAGGCATGCCACGATTACAAGCCCGAGGCGAGGGCGATCTGTTCGTGACGCTGAACGTCAAAGTGCCCAAAGGCCTTTCCAAACGCGCCCGTGAACTGCTCGAGGAATACGCCAAAGAGGTCGGCGAGGAAGTCAGCGACCATCAACCGGGATTCTTTGAACGGATCGGCAAAGCGTTTCGCGGGGATTAATTGAATCGCGGGTTGTGTTGGCCCGTTTTCGTGTGAAAGCCAAGCCCGGAATTCAGGAAATACGCATGGTAGCAGTTTGCACAATGCTACATGAATTCTACGGTTTTGAGGGAGTGAGATGACTTCTTATTTTCGTCCCGCGTTTCCGTTTGATGGAGCAATTAAAGTTGGAGTGTTGCTTATTCTTATCTCACTCTTTGGTAATTTCCCGTTTATCGGGTTTTTTCCAACTGCTATCCTATTTGCGGTTTTTGGTTTTTCTTTCGTCTTTCTTCCAGAATTCATAAGTACAAAATATATAATCACTTCTGATATTTTAATAATACAATCCTTATATTGGAGAAAAAAATTGAAACTGAATGAATGTAATGTCGAAGAATTTGAAATGAGTTTTGAGATAAAAAGTAATATACGTAGATCATTGTTTTACTTAGACAAAATACAAATTAAGAATTTTAGAATTCAATTTTGCGTATCTTACAGAGCCGGAAAAGCTATATTAATTACCCATAAAACAGAAAAATTTGTTTTAACCCCGCATTCGCACAAAGTATTTTATGCGGAAATGCTTTCCGGCATAGCTAATAAAAAGTAACTCAGGTGAGTTCGGGATGCGCGAGCGCGGCGGTGGACCCACGAGCACCTACGTTGATATCTCCCTTCTTGACCATAAGACCCACGTAGGGGGCATAGTCGCCTACTTCGCGGGAGGAACAAAAACTGGGCTTGAGGCTCAAGTAGGCTTTTGTGTGTTCGCTTCGACAAATCCCTTAAACGCCTCGATCTCATCACGGATGGCTTGTTCAATTCGGGCTTTCATCAACGGCTCGAGCGCGAAACCGAGAAATCCGGGTTTGATCCCGTACTGCACGTCGAAGGTCATGCTGGTCAATTCGCCAATCGCTTCAAAACGGGCTGTGGCGAGGCCGCGCACACCAATCGGTGAGCCCATCAAAAACGACCGCCGATGAAACAGGTTCGTTTCAACCTCGAGCACTTCCTCAAGCGCATTGGGTTGACCCTCCATTTCGATCACGTACTTTGAACCGACTTTATTTAACGGGCCGGTCACGCCAGAGACGGCAATGGCGTTCGGGAACCATTGTGGAATGTGCTTGGCGCTCGTGTGCAATTCGTAGACTCGAGCGACCGGGGCGTTGATCCGGGTGGTGAATTGAAGTTTACCCACAGAATGAGCATACGACGTTTCAAGCTCGAGGTCGGCAAAAAATGGCTCGGGCAAAACGATTACAGCCGCTCGAATCCCCGAATGCGTTCCCAATCGGTGATGGCGGCCTCGAACGCCTCGAGTTCAACGTCGGCGGCATTCGTGTAATGGTGCATGACCTCCGGCCCGAACGCCTCAAGTGCGTGTTTGGATTTGGTGAACAAATCCCTCGCTTGACGCAGTGTGCTGGGGACTCGAGGTTTCTTGCTCGAGTACGCATTGCCTTTGAATTCTGGCTCAAGCGGAAGTTTGTTTTCGATGCCGTGCAATCCCGCGGCGATCATCGCGGCGAGCGCCAGGTACGGGTTCGCGTCCGCACCGGCGACACGGTTTTCGACGCGCAAACTCGGGCCATGACCAACCACT
>JANOWZ010000229.1:0-2273 GCA_031418155.1 Deinococcales bacterium | reverse complement strand
CCAGAAGCGGCGGTGGCTTTGATCTCTTGGGCCTTGGCCACTGGCGACCACCAAACAAATGTCGCACGCCCCGCAAATTCCTCGAGTGCAATCGGTCCGAAGTACCTCGAGTCTTCGCTGCCGCCCAGACTGCGGTTGTCACCCATCACAAAGTATTTGCCTTTGGGCACAACGTACTCGCCTGCCGGGTTGAATTTCGCGCCGGTAAACGACCAGTCTTTGCTGTTGGACAATCCCGAGGTGTTGTCCCAGAGCGCTTGTTTGTCGCTGCCTTTGACGCTGCGCCAGAATCCAACGTTGTGTGTTTCGTTGATTTTGATGCCGTTGACCTGGAGCAATCCGTTGATCATTTTCAGGCGATCACCGGGAACGCCAACGATGCGTTTGATAAAAAATGGTCGGTAGCGTGCGTTCGGAAAGAAGTTGCTGATGAACGGCACGGGTCGGTCCGAATGCGGTGAATCTTTGGGTGGCTTCAGAACGACCAGATCACCGCGTTTGAAGCTGCCGATGCCGATGCGGGCCAGCCACGTTTCGTATTTCGGCACGAAGACACGCTCACCGTGATGCACGTTGGGTTCGTCGCTCGCGCCGTCAATGGCGACGGTGGTGAAGACGAAAGTTGTCAGCACCAGTGCGATGATGACGGCCTCGCCAATCGGGCGAATCCATTCTTTCCAGAGCATCGTACCGATGCGGGCCAACGGTGAGGCTTTCGGTGGTGTGGGACTCGAGGTGAGTGGAAGTTCGGGCGTACCTGGAATGTCTCGGGCGATGGTCTCGAGTCGGGGCGGGCTGTCGTCGAGGTGTTGATGCTGATGCGTGTGTGTTTCAGGTTCGCTGCTTGGCTTGATCGGTTCGAGGTTGGATGATTTGTCTTCGGGATTCATGGCACTCCAAGGCCCATCACGAGAGTTCATGACGGGTGCGTTCTGATGAAGTTCTCGAGCGGTCAAAGACGTAAAAGCCTCAACCGGTTGCTGATTACTCGAGTGTCATCGGTGGAGCGCGAGGATGGCTTTCAACAACGATTTCTGGCGCAATCAAGACCGGCTCGAGCGTGATTTCCCCGAGCATAAAAATTTGGTTTGGAATCGGTGCGAGCGTCGGTATTGGTGCAAGACCCAACAGCATCGGTCCGGGCAGGCTTTGCCGTGTGATCTCGAGTGCTGCCGTGATGCTTTCGGGCTGGTTCTGGTTGCAGGTGCTCGAGCAATCCAGGACTTTGGCAGGTTTGATGTGTTGTGCGAACGCGCTGCCGGAAACCGATAAGACCAGCACCGTTACGAACCAAAGCATGGTTCGGGTCAGGTTGGTGTGCGGTTGTGCCCGGTCAGACATCGGGGCAAGTATACCCGTGAAACTCATGAGAACTGGGCTGCAAGCTGGTTGCATTTATGTCGAAATCTTGGTTCCCAAGTTTTGACTTGAGAGGGTCGCCTCGAGCACCCGATAGCGGCAAACGCTCGCGCCCCTGCTGATCTGCGAGTCACGCACGACCTTCGCACCGAGCAGTTGCTCGTACAGTTCACCTTCGGCGCTGCACAATTGCCCAAATTCCTTGGCAACCTCGAGCGATGGGCAGTTGCCTTCGAGCAGGTACAATTCGCCGTGATTGCCGATTTCGATGCTGGCCTGATATCCGATTTCGTTCAGCACCGCGACCAGGCATTCGAGTTTTTGCGCCACACTCGAGCCTTGCACCCGTTCGCGCCAGAGTTCCATCAGTTTGACATTGCGGGCGGACAGCACTTCGAGGATTGCGCCGTCACCGTACAGGGATTGGACGTGTTGCAGAATGTCGCCGCACAATTCGGCGTAACGTTTGGGGAAAACCGCCTCGCCGCTGACGGTCAGGGCGAAGATGTGTTGCGGGCGTCCTCGACCGGTTTGACGTTCGATCCGGGATTCGATCAGTCCAGCCTCGAGCAGATCGCCGAGGTGTCGCCGTGCGGCGGGCACGGTCACGCCGAGGGCATCGGCGACATCTTGGGCGGTGCCACCACCTGCGCCTCGGAGCAGGTAGAGCACGCGGCCTTTGGGGGAGTCATTGAGAGCGATATTCATGGGAGTGTTTGGGTCGGGTCTCGAGACTCGAGCTTGGTATGAACAATCTGGCAACAGTTCTGTCATTAATTTGACACAGATCACACGGTGTAACTGTGGCTTTTGGCAGAGATCATCCATCTCGCTTGTGACCCGTGACTCGAAACTGGTGACTTGAGGTTGACTCGAGTCCCGTGACTGTACTTCAAATCATTGGCAGCAATTGC
>JANOWZ010000228.1:0-2785 GCA_031418155.1 Deinococcales bacterium | reverse complement strand
GGGGGTCAAGTTCGGATTGACGCTTTTTACGAGCGCTACCGTGCCGCTGACCAACGGGGTGGCCATTGATGTTCCCTGCTTGATGCCATACCCGAAAGCACCAGTTGGTGTTTTGATCGTGCTGGTCAGACCTTTCGTCATCGAACCCCCCGGCGCAACGACATCCAAACGCGCCCCGGTGTTCGAGTTCATGACCTCTTCACTACCGCCACGGTCAGGATGGCGCAACGACATCCAAACGCGCCCCGGTGTTCGAGTACGCTGCCAGCGCACCGCCCGGTTCGGACGCACCAACGGTGATCACACCGTCGCAATTGCCTGGACTCGAGGCCCACGCATCTTGAGCTTCGTTGCCCGCCGCGATCACCACGCTCGAACCGGCCCGTATCGCCCGGTGAATCGCGGATTGTGTGGCGCTCGAGCAGCTTCCCGAACTGCCAAGGCTGGCATTGATCACCGTGGCAGGGTGCTGGTTGTCCGGCACGCCAGCGACCGGTAATCCCGCCGACCACAGCAGCGCATCAATAAAATCTGAGATGGCCCCACCCTCGAGCCCAAGCATTCGTACCGGCAGCAACCTCGAGCCCCAACTGACACCGGTCATGCCAATGCCATTGTTGCTGCTGGCGGCGGCCAGACCCGCGACGTGCGAACCGTGAAAAGTGTTGTTCGCATCGCCCGGATCGTCCGGGTTGCTGTCACGGCCATCGCCATCGGCGGCGTTTGTGCCGTTGCTGATGAAGTCATAACCGGGCAGGATCTTGGCCTGCAAATCCGGGTGGTTCACGGCGATGCCCGTGTCGATCACGGCAATCACGGTTTCGCCCAACCCCGAGCCTGTGCTGCCCGAGCCTGTGCTGATCTTCCAGGCATTCACCGCATTCAGGCTGCCGGGATTGTCGGTCAACCACCAGGCATCAGGGAAAAGCGGATCATCTGGCGGTTCCACCGCATTGGCCGCAAGGCTCGAGGTTCGTGGGCGGCGTGAGGTCTGTAGGGCATGAAGTCGTCGGTCGGGTTCGGCGTACAGCACGTCCGTTCGGGCATTCAGGGTTTGCGCGGCCCGCACGGTTTCACTCGAGGTGGCACCGGGCAACCCGTATAGGGTTGCACCCTGGGCGAGCAGCCGAACGGGTTCGAGGGTGCGTGTCTGACCTTGCACTCGGGCCCGCAAGGGGCTCAGGGATTGCAGGCGCAATCCAGGTTTGAACTCGAGGATGACCCGACCGGGAATGACATCGGAATCGTTCGGGGAGGACAGGTTCGAGCCTGACGCGAAGCTCGCACCGATGCTGACCGTGCCAGAGATCGGATGGGTTCTTGGGGCGGGTTTGACCACCGTCTCGACCGGTTTGTTAACAGGAGTTTGGCAGGCAACCAAAAAGATCAAGCTCAGGATTGCGAGGGGTTTGGAGTGCATTGATCGCATTATGCGACAGATTTGCCATTTCACGAGTTGATGCCGGTGTTGCTCGGGTCTCGAGATGCGGCCGCAAACCATGTGACGCTTTTTCCCTCAACGTCTGGATTTGGGCAAGCCAACAATCAACGCTTCAATCCCAACCTCGAGCGCCTTTTGGGGTCCGCTCGGGCCGAACAGTCCGTTGCGTTCGAGCGTTACAAAACCGTGCAGGAAAGCCCAGAGCGCCACGGCTGCCGAGGTGTCATCGCTGTTGCCGGTGATCCGTCCAATGACCTCGAGCACGAAGTTCCAGAGGGCTTTGCTTTCGGGAATATTGGCCGGTGTGAAGTTGGTCATCATCAGGTCGTAGAGTTCCGGGTGCGTTTTGGCAAACTCGCAGTAGGTGCGGGCACTTTGATGCAGCACTTTTGCCGCTGATCGCAATGGATGAATTGCCTGCACGAGCGTTTTGTGCAGCAGTGAGGCTGCGCGTGCGGCAATCGCCTGCTCGAGTGCGTTCCTATCGGCGTAATGCCGGTACAGGCTTGGTGCTTTGAGGTCGAGCGCCTCGGCGAGTTTCCGCATCGATAGGGCTTCGCGTCCGTTTTGTTCGAGGAGTTGGATGGCGGTCTCGAGGATTTGATCCGGGTCGGTTTTGGAGGGGTAAGGCATAGCGTACAGTGTACGCCTTGACAAGATTGAGCGCAAAGCTTACAGTGTTCGCTATGAAAAAGAACGCCGTAAGTCTTGAAAATCAAACCATCACCTCGAGCACCCAAACCATCATCCTCGAACGACTCGAGGGCCTCGCGTTGCTCGCCGCAAGTATGACCATCTTCGCCATCGCTGCACCTAACTGGATTCTGTTCGTGGCGCTGCTGCTCGCCCCGGACCTCGCCATGCTCGGCTACCTGCGCGGACCACGCATTGGTGCAATTAGCTACAACCTCGCGCACCTGAAAATCTTGCCGCTTGCCATCGGCAGCATCGGATTGCTGACCAGCAACACGCTCGAGATCCAACTCGCACTGATCTGGTTCGCACACATCGGCATGGATCGCGCACTCGGCTACGGCCTCAAACTCGAGACGGGATTTTCAGACACGACCTTTGGCAAGACTGGGCGATAGACCAACGAAATTCTTAGGCAACCTGCGCACTGACCCTCGTTCCCTCACCCGGCGTGCTCGAGAATTTAAAGCGTCCACCACGGCCTTCCAAGCGTTCACGCATCTGTGACAAGCCCAAACCGCCAACGCTCGAGACTTTTCCGGTCAGCGTGTTCGGATCAAAACCGACCCCATCATCATGCACCTCGAGATGCACGCCATCATCGGCGGTTCGCAAATCGACATTGACGTTTTTGGCCCCCGAATGCTTGGC
>JANOWZ010000227.1:0-7073 GCA_031418155.1 Deinococcales bacterium | reverse complement strand
ACTAAAAACTAACAACTAACCACTGCTTTCCTCATGGTATTTCGTCCATCACAGTTGTGGAAATATTTAGGAATTACTGGTCTGAGCACGGTTGTTTGTCATATGATCCTGACTTTTATTTTTCCAGAAATTGTTTATGCTCTGACTCCAGTGGAGGTTTTTGATAGTACAATCAATAAGTCACAATATGCTTACAATGATATCGGGAGCGGGCAGTATGGATTTGTAACCCTTTTGCTGACCTATGCGCGGTTTTTTAAACAAATCGTGATGGCGGTGGCGGTGATACTCATCACGGTGGAGGGGTATATGCTGATTGTGGCGGAGGGTGATGCGGCGGTTTTGAAAAAATCTGGAACATCGATCATCTGGCTCCTGGCTGGGATTATCGTGATGCAGATGGCGGAAACAGTAGTGAGTGTCTTCTGGAAGGTAAATGGGGTTTATGGCGCTATTGATCCCGTAGACAAGCAGATTCCCTTGGATTTTCAAAACAAGATCCTCCTTCCATTGTTGAGTTTTGGTATTCTGGCCGAAGAAGCGCTAGCGTTCTCAGAGACCGCCGTGGTCGAACACCACGCCATCGCCACCCGGAACCTGACCGGTGCAGCCCCCGCCGAGCCGGACACGCTGCTGCGTTTGTATGACCTGTTCGTGGGCATCGGTCATCCGTTGGCCGCCGACTTGCGCCGTGAGGCCGCCGACTTGGGCCTGAGTCTGCAACGCCAGTCTGCAACGCCAGCCTGCACCACCCCTGACGAGCATCGTGACCCCGAACAACCTGCCCGCCTCTTTGGACACCTTCGTGGCCCGCCAAGCGGAACGGTTTGAACTGGTCAAACTCTTGGTCCAAACCGAATCGCGGCTGGTCACGGTGGTCGGACCCGGCGGGGTTGGCAAATCCCGTCTGTCGCTCGAGGTCGCCCGAGAACTGCACCGGGGCAGGCGCTTCCCCGATGGTGTCTTCGCCATCTTTCTCGAGTCGCTCGAATCGCCCGAGGCGGCCGTGGTTGAAATCTTGCGCGTGCTTCAGGTGATGCCCAGAACCGACACCGATCCCAATGCGCAATTGCTCGAACGGTTGCAATCAAGCGATCTGCTGTTGGTGCTCGACAACTTTGAGCACCTGATCGCCTACGCCGTTCAACTCGAGCAGTTGCTGAGCGCCTGCCCAAAATTGAAGGTGCTGGCAACCTCGCGTGAACCGTTGCGACTCGCGGCGGAATGGTTGCTGCGGCTCGAGGGTTTGTCCGTGCCCACGTTGTCTGTGCCCGCGTCACAGTCTGTTACCCCCCAAGATGCCGTCGAACTGTTCGTGCAACGCGCCAAACGGGTCAGCACCGCATTCTCACTCGAGGCGAACCACCGTGAAGTGCTCGAGATCTGCCGTCTGGTGCAAGGCTTCCCGCTCGGCATTGAACTCGCGGCGGCCCTCACCCGCGCCATGCCACCCTCCGAACTGGCCGAAGCGCTCGGAGGGCATTTGGACGTGCTCGAGGGGGCGGTGCGCGAACCCCACGACCGACATCAAGGCATCCGCGCCGTGTTCGAGCATTCCTGGAAGCTGCTCAAAGCCAGCGAACAGCGGGCCCTGATTCGCATGGCCGTCTTCCGTGACGGCGCAACCCGTGCCGCCGTGACCTTCGTGACCGAAGCGAACCTCGCCATCCTGATCGCCCTGATCGACAAATCCTTGGTCCAAGCCTCCACTGACGGACGCTACCGCGTTCACCCGTTGCTCTCGCAATACTGCCTTGAACGCCTGGACCAGCAACCGCTCGAGGCGCAAACTGCACAAACCCGACACGCCCAACACCACCTGGATTTGCTTGCAACACTGCTGCCACACCTGCGCGGACCCGAAGCGCAACGCAGCCTCGGACGCATCGAAACCGACCTCGAAAACATTCGCAACGCTTGGCTGCACGCGCTCGAGGACCCCAACCTGAACCGGTTCGGGAAACTCACCGACATGGTGTTGTTCTTTGACCGGCGAGGTCGCGCCCGCGAAGGGCTCGAGTTGTTTGAACGCACCATCAAGGCGATGGAAGCCCGCTTTTCGACCGGCAACGCCGAACGCACCACCCTGCTGGCCGAATACCTGGTGAACGTCGCCTGGTTGCATTACTGCCTCGGGCAGCACCGTCCCGCCCATGTCCGCGCCAAACGTGCGGCGGTCCTCGCCCGTGATCTTGGAGGGTCTGGACTGATGACGCTTTCCAAGGCGTTGAACACGTTGGGGAATGTTGCCAGAACCAGCAATGAGTTGGAGGCTGCAATTAAGTACGGCACTGACGCACTCGAGACTGCCCGAGCAATAGACGACCCAATGCGCGAAATGATCTGTTTGGAAAATTTAGCAAATGCCGAATACCTTCTGGGTCAGATACGAATAGCGAAAACACACTACTTAGAAACTATTCACCTTGCAAAACAAATCGGCGATCTAATGAGCGTGACCAGCACCAAACTAAGTTTAGGACATCTATTGCTTCATCACCTGACTTCAGATGACTTTACCGAATGCCGTGAGGTACTCGAGAGTGGACTCGAGCTAGCGATACGTGAACAAATCTTTTCTCTTGAGCCGCAATTCCATATCAACTTGTGTACACTCGAACTTTTAATGACTAATCCAAAACATGCTCGAGACCATGCAGAACGCGCCTTTCAACTTGCACAGTCAATTGCAGAACCCAGTGTCAAGGTAGAGGCCATTCTCAGCCTGGGCCGAGTTTCACACGCTGAAGGAAATCTCGAGACTGCCTTACACCATTACCAAACCAGCATAGGGCAGGCTCAAACTCTCCAAGATGCTGCCTTGGTGTTTGAAGGACTTTTGGCGCTTGCAAAACTTAGAGTCGCTACTGGCGACATGCGTTCGGCAGAATTTGCACTTTCAAAGGTGTATCACGAAGCCGCACCAGAAAGTTGGCATAAACGAGAAGCAGTTCAACTTCTAGCAAACTCAAACCTTCTTTTCAACGTTGCATTTACTGCGGATGGCTAGATGAAATCCGCTTTCAATAAGATTTGCCGCACGCTCACTCAAGGACCGTTACGACCTATACCCCTCTCTCCCTCACCACTTGAATCGCTCGAGCCACCCATATCCACATGCGCCCTGTCCCATTGACGCTCGAGGGGATTCTCTGGCCCGCCCGTGTACGTGTACAACGGCAGTTCACTTGCCCCAAAGGTGACTTGCGCGTAATCCCGTTTGGTTTTGTCTGCGGGCCGTGACCGTTGGCCCAACTGCAACTTGCCACTGGCATCAACGGCGGGTGCGGGCAGCGGAACCCATTGCTGCACCAATGCCCGTGTCTCCTCGGGCCATTCGCCATCGAACGGCGCGTTGTCGGTTTTGTACACGTACAGCGGTTGACCGTCCTCGGTGATCAGAAAATTGTTCTGATCCAATGTGATCACCACTGGCGAATTCGATTTGGCATTGCCTGACGCTTGGCTCATAAGTTCCCCCTTGAACGGATGCACCGTAAAAATGATGGACTTGAGCGTAGCGTGAGAGACAACATGATTGCAACCGGACGCACATCCATGCTGTCCATCACAAGTTTTTTGCCACTTCGTTCTGTACCGACTGCGTGTCTTTCCCAGTCCCGCTCGAGTGCCGCAATGAGGCTCGAGGCTGCATTCATGTTTCTGTATCCGCACCTTGAGTCTCGTCTTGCAGTGTGGTCCTGAGTTGGACCTACCCGCCTGCAATCGCACCGATCACCAGGAACGGCTCGAGTCCCAACGCGACCGCCTCGGGCAAGGGTGCGTCCGGGGATTCGTGCGTCCAGTCCTCTTCGCAGGCGAAAAAGCGCAGCATGGCCCGTCGTTCGAGCGTGACGTGATCGCGGATCGTGCCGCGCAAGACCGGGTATCGCGCCTCGAGCGCATCGAGGATTGTGCGTTGCGTGACTGGCCCTAAAACCTCGAGTTGGATTTCAGGGCCAACTTGGGCGAGTTTGCACAGGTGCGATGGCAGTTCGATTCGAATCATGGGGCGGATCACAGGGTTTGCACCTCGACGGACAGCACGGCGGGCAGGTCGCGCACAATCGCCATCCATTCGTCGCCGCCGTTGCCTGAGGCGTAGACCTGTCCACCGGTCGTGCCGAAGTACACGCCGCACGGCTCGAGCGTGTCCACACTCATCGCGTCGCGCAGGACGTTCACATAGCAGTCCTCTTGCGGCAGGCCGTTGGTCAGCGCCTCCCAGTCGTTGCCACCGCTGCGGCTGCGGTAGACGCGCAGTTTGCCTTCGGGCGGGAAGTGTTCGGAATCACTTTTGATCGGGATCACGTAGACCGTCTCGGGTTCTTGGGCGTGGACATCGACCACAAAGCCAAAGTCGCTCGGCAGGTTGCCGCTGATCTCGTGCCAATCCTCGCCCGCGTTGTCGCTGCGCATGACATCCCAGTGTTTTTGCATGAACAGGACGTTTGGGCGGGCGGGGTGCATGGCGAGACGATGCACGCAATGACCGATCTCGGCATCCTGGTCGGGAATGTGATTGGACCGCAAGCCTTTGTTGATCGGTTTCCAGGTGGTGCCCGCGTCGTCGCTGCGGAAGGCTCCGGCGGCGGAGATGGCCACGAACATGCGCTTTGGATCGCTTGGGTCGAGCAAAATCGTGTGCAGGCACAATCCGCCCGCTCCGGGTTGCCAACTCGAGCCGGTGGTGTGTTCTCGCAGGCCGGAGAGTTCCTGCCAGGTTGCACCGGCATCGCTCGAGCGGAACAGCGCGGCATCCTCAACCCCGGCGTAGACGGTGTCCGGGTCGGTCAGGCTCGGCTCGAGGTGCCAGACCCGTTTGAAATCCCAAGGGTGAGGCGTGCCGTCGTACCATTGGTGCGTGCCGGGAATGCCGTCGTAGTTGAATTCGTTGCCGATGGGTTGCCAGGTTTCGCCGCCGTCGTCGGAACGGTGAATCAACTGCCCGAACCAACCGGTCGATGGTGCGGCGTACAGCCGGTTTGGATCGGCGGGCGAGGCTTTGAGGTGGTAGACCTCCCAGCCCGCGAAGTGGGGACCACTGACCGACCATTCCTTGCGTTGCTGGTCGGAGGTCAGGATGAATGCGCCTTTGCGTGTGCCGACCAGAACCCGAACGTGTCCCATGATTCCCCCTTGATGGACCTGCATTGAACCCAAAGTTATTTGCGTAACGATAGCATAAAATTCTGTTTCAAACCTGAAGTGCCCTGCGCAAATGTTGAAGGTTCAGTCCACACCAAAACCGAAGGAATCAAGGGGAGTTCGGGAAAGTGTTTGGTGACAGCAACAGGAGTTCAATGCACGCATATGCGTCTGATGCAACGCCGTCGTCGATCTCAAACCGCCCGTCGCCTGCCAAACTTGGCTGGAATCATCCTCGGCGCAATCGCCTGCGCTGGCGCAACTGACCTGATCGCTCGAGGTGCTTGGCCGTGGCCTGACGGGTACTTTGCCGATCCGGGCCGTCAGCAAATGCTGGTCACATTGGTTTTGACGGGCGTGCTCGTTGGGACGTTGAACGAGATCATTCGGCGTTTTCCCGCCGCCGAGGAAACCAGCGAACAGTAAAACCAGGAGTGGAAGGTGGAAAGAAAAAGCTCGAGCTGCAAACCTCGGGCCTTTGATTGAGGTTGTTTCTTTTCACTTTGAACTTTCCACCTTCCACCCTTGATCTGTCTCTTTTCATTTCTCGAGTTTGCCCCGTAGACTTTTTGCATGACCGATCTCGAAGTGCTGGGCGCAGCCTGTGGCGAGTGCGTGGCCTGCAAGCTTGCACCGACGCGCAAGAACGTCGTCTTTGGCGCTGGCGATCTGAACGCGAACCTGATGGTCATCGGCGAGGGTCCAGGCGAGGACGAGGACCGCACGGGCATTCCATTCGTCGGTCGCGCAGGGCAATTGCTCGATCAAATTTTGGCGGCGGTGCAGATTCCTCGAGATTCCGTGTACATCGCCAACATCCTCAAGTGTCGCCCGCCGGGGAACCGCAACCCGGAAGCGGACGAGATCGCCAGTTGCGAGCATTGGCTGCTGGATCAGATTCGTTTGATTCGCCCGCAGATCATCGTGACCTTGGGCAATGTGCCGACGCAATGGGCCTTGCAATCGACCATCGGCATCACGCGGGCTCGAGGGCAATGGGGCACGTTCAAGAAGCTCAACATGCCGATTCCGGTCCTGCCAATGTTTCACCCGGCATATTTGTTGCGCAATCCGATCCGTGATGTCGGCGGGCCCAAATGGTTGACCTGGCAGGATATTAAGGCTGTCAAGGCCGAGCTCGAGAAGCTGGGGCCAAAACCGGATCTGAAGTTGCAACTCGAGCCGGAACAAACTGGATTATTTTAAGCGCGATTTTTGATCAGACGGCTCGAGCCTGCCCTCGAGTCTGAACGGGTTGACTTTCAACTTTTCCCTTTAACCTTTAACCTGCCGTATGCCCGATCCAGATTTCATTGGCCTGATCCAATCCGTGACCGCCAGCGCCGAGGCCGCGCTTGGTCAGTTGAACGTGCTGACCGGTCGCCTCGCCCGTGATGGGTTGATGGATGACCTCGAGAAACGTCGCGCCTTGGCGGAACGCAGCCTGAGATTACTCGAATCGCTCGCCAGTAAAACGCGGGGCAACCTTGACCGTGAAGAGGCGATGATTCTGACCAATGGCATCGGCAGTTTGCGTGAATTGCTCGCATCATCTGAGGCTCGAGCCGTTGCGAATTCCTCGAGTCGGGATTTGACATGAAGGCCGTGATTCAGCGGGTCTCGCGGGCCAGCGTGACGGTCGATGGAAAAATTGTTGGCGAGATCGCTCGAGGGTTCCTGGTGCTGTTGGGGGTCAAACGTGGCGATACGAATGACGATGCCGCGTACCTGGCCCGCAAGATCGCCAAGTTGCGCGTCTTCAATGACGATGCGGGCAAGATCAACCTGTCACTCGAGCAGGTCGGTGGTGCGGTGCTGGCAGTCTCGCAGTTCACGTTGTACGCCAACACGCGGGATGGCAACCGTCCGAGTTTTATTGATGCCGCCAGCCCGGACGATGGCCGACGCTTGTACGGCACGTTTTG